>JASLEL010000268.1 GCA_030151145.1 Aquirhabdus sp.
GAAAGTTGCTTCTTGCACAAAATGCGCCATTGCTTGGCAATCGCACGCACGGCATTGCGGGAGTCTGCATGGATACCCGCCAGATTGATGAAACCATGGCCGAGATGATTAAAGCGGATCAATTTGGTTGGGGTACCGCGACTCAGCAGATGGCTGACGTAGGCCTCACCTTCGTCGCGCAACATGTCAAAACCCGCGGTAACCATCACCGCCGGTGGCAGCGAGTGGCGCTCAAGATTGAGTAAGGGCGAAACCTGAGGGTCTGCTGACAATGCAGGATGGTCACCCAAATAGCACCGATAAAACATCTCACGGTCGGTTTGATTGAGAAAGTAGCCTTCGCTAAATAAGCGATGCGAAGGGCGTCTGGTCGTGAGGTCGGCGCTGGGGTAAATGAGCAACTGTGCCAGCAGATGACTGCCGCACTCCGTCTGTGCCATGACTGCGGCGAGATTGGCACCGGCACTGTCGCCCCCAATCGCTACGGCTTGGACACCTAGCGACTCCTGATGCGCCAGCGCCCAGCGTAACGCGGCAGCGGCATCGTCCAGCGCGGCAGGAAAAGGATGCTCCGGTGCCAGACGATAGGCGACCGACAGCACAGGCATGCCGCTCTCCTGACAGAGCAGACGACAGGCGTCATCATGCGTATCCAGATCGCCGAGCACAAAGCCCCCGCCATGGAGGAACACCAAGAGCACCGGCAACTCTTGAGCGACCAGAGGCCGATACAGGCGTGCCGGGATGTCTAGCTGACCTCCCGGCACGTGCAATTCTTTAACCTCGCGGACCGGAAAACCGGCCTGAATCGACAGCATCTCTTGGCGAAACTTCTCTCGTAGCACGAGCGGCGAAGTGATGTTGCCACTCAGACGGCGTAGGTGACGCAGAACCTGTAGGAAGGGCGACAGAGACGCACCCGCATCATTGCGCGGCAGTCGCAGCACTGTCGCAGGGAGACGCGAAGCAACACTATCCATGCCAAGCAGCAAACGCTGGCGCAAGTTGGTAGAGGTCATGTGCTTTTCTCGACAGTGTCCTGCGCGGTGCCCTGATCCAGAGTCCGGCGCCCCTGATAGTCCTGTGCTTTGATGGACGTTGCAAGATTGCGGAAGCGAAATGTAAAACTGGGCCACAGGCTGGAGTTACGTCCGGTACTGTCGAGGTACCAGCTGTTACAGCCGCCCGCGACCCAGACGGTTCCCTTCATATTGTGTTCGATCTGATCCACGAAATGCTGCTGGGCCTGTGCCGTGGGCTCAATGATGTCATAGCCCTTCTGATCAGCCAGTTTAATCACGCCGACGATGTGCTCGGCCTGAGCCTCCAGCATGTAGATCACAGACGTGTGGCCCAGACCGATATTGGGGCCATGGAGCAGATAGAGATTGGGGAAACCATGGATGGTTGTGCCCATATAGGCTTTGGGGCTGCCAGCCCAGACGTCGGCCAGCGTATGGCCCTTGCCATCATGGACATGGTGCGCAAAAGGCAGGTCCTTGGTCTGAAAACCCGTGCCAAAGATGATGGCATCCACCTCGCGCGCGATGCCGTCTTTGCCGATGACCGCGTTTGCCGCCACCTGCTGAATCCCGCTATCGATGACGTTCACGTTGGATTGGGTCAGTGCAGGGTAGTAGGTATTCGAGATCAGGATACGCTTGCAGCCCAGCGTATAGTCAGGCGTGAGTTTCTGGCGTAATACAGGGTCTTTGACGGCGCTGTGCAGATGCTTGATCGCGGTCTTCTGCGACTGCTTCATCAGTTGAGGATTCATAAACCCCAACACAAAAACCTCGCGCTGACTATAAATACGCATGCGCTCTGCTTTCTGCAAGAGAGGCAGACGACGGTAAGCATGTCGTGTGACGGTGCTGATTGGGCCATCGTGGCGTGGCATCACCCACGGCGGCGTGCGCTGAAAGAGATGCAACTGCGCGACATCCGGCTGGATGGCGGGGATGAATTGCAAGGCCGATGCGCCAGTCCCGATCACGGCGATCCGTTTGCCCTTGGGATCGAAATCCTTGGGCCACGAGGCCGAGTGAAACACCTCACCCTGAAAATCGTCCAAGCCCGGAAGCTGCGGAATCGCAGGGTCACTCAATGATCCGAAAGCACCGACCACATGCCGGGCCCGAAACTCGGCCTGATGGGTTTGGACCAGCCATTCGCCTGATGCTTCAAGCCATGTCATGTTGATGACATCCTGATGGAAACGGACATGGGGCAGCAGGTCAAAATCGCGGGCGCAGCGTTTCAGATAGGCATAAATCTCTGCCTGCGGGGAAAAATGCCGGCTCCAGTCCGGATTTGGCGCAAAGGAGAAGGAGTACAGATGAGACTGCACGTCGCAGGCGCAGCCGGGATAGCTATTGTCGCGCCAGACGCCACCGACGTCGCCTTTGCGCTCAAGTATCATGAAATCGGTTTCACCCGCCTGCTTGAGGAAGTAAGCGGTGGCCAGCCCCCCAAAGCCTGTGCCAATAATCAGCGTTTTGGTCTTATACGTGTGCTGGTGGGTCGATGTTGGGATTGCGGTTGTATTCATAATTAAGACTCGGCAAAAGTCTGGTACATATTTGTACCAATGCGGTACATGAATGTACCTCCGCAAATAATCGCTGTCAAGTGGCTTTTTAAGGAGACCTTGGCGCAGGATTTCACCGCTTTGAATGATGACCGCAGCCGGTTGCTGACGGGGGGGCTTGCAGGATGCTTGAGCTGCGATCTGCGTCTGCAGAGGTGACGTGGCCTGAGAGATGAAGGATTACAACCGAATCCTCTGCCAGCATTTCGGGAACAAGGAAAACTGCTTTCACAAGCGGTTATGAGTTATGGCAGTGAGTTGCGGGTGATGGGTGAGCCGCGTGAGCAGGCAGATACATTTATCGAATTTTGTGTTGATGTCATCATGCAACACTCCTTGCGAAGACCATGCAGATCGTGATCCATTTTCAGGATCTACATGGCCATCATTCGCGTCATCAAAGGGGGATGCTTCGCGCCGTTGATCAGGCGCTGTAAAGCATCTCCGATGAGGGGCTGATCGAAAGCCACTGGCGTAGCTCCTGATACACCCGTTCATCATCTAAGATCGCAATATGATTGATGTCATTGAGCAAGACGCGCTTAAGCCTCGGCGCACTGAGTCGTTCGCCGTGTGCATCTTGCGCCAGTGCGCTGGCGACAGGCACGATACCGTCGCCTATCCAGTTGTCGGTATGCGCATCGCTCCATGCGGTGGCGAGCAGCAAATGATTGACTGCAGGCGCCAAGGGTGGCGTGCTCTCATCCGCTGCGATTTGGGCGACACGCAGATCCTTGATCCCGCGACTGCGGATATTGCCGAGCCGCATAAAGGGGCGGGTATAGGGCGTGATGTTCAGCAGGTTGTTGAGCTGGTTGCCGACGATCTCCCACGGCGCACCCAGATGTGGTGAGCCGAGGTAGGCGGCATGGCTGAGACGGGCCAGCCATGCGTGTTGATGCACACTGGCAAAATGGCTGGCACTGCGGATGAGCAATCCCCCCATACTGTGCCCGATCAGCCAGATGGGTGGACCATCTGCGGCAAAGTGCTGCTCCAGCAGTTCAGATAGCGCTTGGCCGTTGCGATGAATCGCGCGTCCCGTGTTGTAGCGTAGCCATGCCACTTGATAGCCTTGCGCGGTCAGCTCTGCGCAGAACTTTAGATGGTTGGCGGATTGTTGCCACTCCAGATCGTGATGACATAGACCATGCAGAAACAGCACATGACCCGTCGCAGTCTGCTGTGCCCAATCACTGATATCCAGTGCGGCACCCTGCGCATGACGTAAGGTCAGCGGCGTGGCGAGTGGGCTGGCCCATGCTTCCAGTTT
>JASLEL010000353.1 GCA_030151145.1 Aquirhabdus sp.
CGCGCTAAAAACCCGCTAAAATAAGCCTCTTTTGCAACTGCTAAACCACAGGTAAAGCCATGATCCGCCGTCTGTCGAGTGTCGATGTCGATTTTAATGAACAACTGAACCAACTGCTGGCTTATGAGACCGTCAATGACGCCGCGCTCATCCAGACCGTGGATCAGATCATTCATGACGTCCGGACCCATGGCGATGCCCATGTGCTCAAGCTTACCCAACAGTTTGACCATCATCCGGCGACCAGCATGTCTGAGTTGGTACTGTCGCAAGCGTCGCTGAAGGCGGCCTTTGATGGCCTCTCCTCGGACGTGCGCGAGGCGCTGGAGCTGGCTGCACGCCGGATTCGGAGCTTCCACGAAGCACAAAAGCAGGATGGCTGGCAGTACACCGATGCCTTGGGCAATGTGCTGGGGCAGAAAGTCACTCCGCTGGATCGCGTCGGTATCTATGTGCCGGGCGGCAAGGCCTCCTATCCGTCATCGGTGCTCATGAATGCGATTCCTGCACAGGTGGCCGGCGTGAGCGAGATCATCATGGCGGTGCCGGCACCTAAAGGCGAGCTGAATCCTTTAGTCCTCGCTGCCGCATATCTATCAGGCGTGCATCGCATATTGACCATTGGCGGCGCGCAAGCCGTCGCTGCACTGGCCTATGGCACTGAGACCATCCCGCAGGTGGACAAGATCACCGGACCCGGCAACCGCTTTGTTGCGGCCGCCAAGCGTGCGGTGTTTGGTCAGGTTGGGATCGATATGATTGCAGGTCCGTCCGAGATTCTGGTCTATGCCGAGGGTGCTAATAACTCTGATTGGCTGGCGATGGATTTGCTCTCGCAGGCCGAGCATGATGAGGTGGCACAGTCGATCTTTGTCACGTCTGATGCAGCTTTGCTGGATGCCGTCGCTGCGTCGCTTGAGACGCTGCTGGCGACCCTGCCACGCGTCGAGATCGCCAGTACGTCGCTCGCCAATCGTGGCGCTCTGATTTTGGTCCGCGATGAGGCTGAGGCGCTGGAAGTGATTAACCGTGTGGCCCCTGAGCATCTGGAGCTGTGTGTGGATGATCCTGAGCGACTGGTGCCGGGCATCCGCCATGCGGGTGCGATCTTTATGGGACGGCATACGCCAGAGGCCATCGGTGACTATTGTGCCGGGCCAAACCATGTATTGCCGACCTCGGGTACGGCACGCTTCTCATCGCCGCTGGGTGTCTATGATTTCCAGAAACGTAGCAGCTTGATCTATTGCTCTCCACAAGGAAGCAAGCCACTCGCACACGCGGCTGACGTGCTGGCGCAACAGGAAGGGCTGGATGCGCATGCCCGCTCGGCGCGCTACCGTGCAGACGATCGTACGGAGGAGCAAGCATGAACAGCAATGTGAAAAATACCGACAGCCAACGCCTGTGGAGCCCGCTGGTCCGTGATCTGGTGCCTTATGTGCCGGGCGAGCAGCCCAAGATCAGCAATCTGATCAAGCTCAACACCAACGAAAGCCCATTCCCACCATCGCCACGTGTGCGCGAGGCGGTGATCGCGGCACTGGGTGAGAATGGCGATGTGCTGCGCCTGTATCCCGATCCGGACTCAAGTGCGCTGAAAGACGCGATTGCGCGTCACCACAACATCCCCGCCAGTCAGGTCTTCCTTGGCAACGGTTCGGATGAGGTGTTGGCGCATGTGTTTATGGCGTTCTTTAAGCAGGACAAGCCGATTCTGTATCCGGATATCACTTATAGTTTTTATCCGGTCTATAGCCAGCTGTATGGCATTGAGCCGGTGCAGGTGCCGCTGGATGAGGATTTCCGGATCAATGTCGCGGATTATCGTGTGCCGAATGGCGGCATTATCCTCGCTAATCCGAATGCACCGACCGGTATTCTCTTAAGTCTGGATGAAATTCGGACTCTTCTGACCCAGAATCCCGACTCGGTGGTGGTGATCGATGAGGCCTATATCGACTTTGGCGGGGCGTCGGCCATCAGCCTGATTCCGGAGTTTGACAATCTGGTGGTCTGCCATACCGTGTCCAAGTCACGGGCGCTGGCGGGGCTGCGTATCGGTATGGTGTTTGCGCAGCCACACCTGATCGAGGCACTGGAGCGGGTGAAGAATAGCTTTAACTCTTACCCAATTGATCGTCTGGCGATCGTGGGTGGGGTTGCGTCGTTTGAGGACGAAGATTACTTCAAGGCGAGTTGTCAGCAGGTGATTGATCTGCGTGAGGGCTTGGTGAGTGAGCTTGCGGCCTTGGGCTTTGAGATTCTGCCATCACATGCCAATTTTATCTTTGCGCGGCATCCGAAGCATGATGCGGCGGCACTGGCGAAGGGTCTACGTGAGGCGAATATCATTGTGCGTTACTTTGCCAAGGCGCGGATTGATCAGTTTTTGCGGATTACCATTGGGACGGCGGAGCAGCATCAGGCGTTGATCACGCGGCTCAAGGAGATGTTTGCTTAAGCGGGTATTTGAGCAAGTCTCAACAAAAGGCCCTTCGTCTGGTTGGATGAGGGGTCTTTTTTGTGGGTAACTTTTAGATCGTTCTGTAGATTCGAGGAAGGAGCGCCTGCCGCGGGCCTTACTTTTGACTGGGCAAAAGTAAGCAAAACCCCTTGCGACCAGAGAACTCGCCATCCTGAGACGCGATCAGTGAAGCACTGCTTCACCGCGACGCAAGGGACAGCTCTGGTCGCCACGTCCCTGTGAAAAAGCGGTTAATCTTTATCTGGAAGTGGGTGAAGTCGTCACTTCGGGTGGGAGTTAAAATCCAGCCAGTCAAATGACTCGGCGCTGCTGCCTGAGGGGCGGTATTCGGCACCGCAGTAGCCGTGGTAGCCGAGCTGGTCGATCAGGGCAAAGATGGCATCATAGGGGAGTTGTCCGGTCCCAGGCTCGTGCCGTCCGGGGCAGTCGGCAAACTGGATATGGCCGATCTCATCGATATGTTCATGCAGGCTGAGCGCGATATCCTCACCCATCATTGCCATGTGGTAGCAGTCAAACTGCATCTTGAGCGGATAATGCGCACTGGGCGTATTGACGGCCTCCAGCATTTCCTCCATTTGTACCACGTTCTGAATCAGGAAACGTGGCATGTCGATGCCGTTGATGGCTTCCAGCACCGTCTGGATTTTAGAGGCCCCGAGGATGTCCATGGCAAAGCGCAGATTGGCTGCGAGTACATGCAGGCAAGGCAAGAGGTCCATATCGACCGGCTGACGTCCGGCGAGGACATTGACCGTCGGGATATTCAAGGCACGGGCATAGCGCGCCGCATCAAACACGCCTTGCCGAAACGCCTGCTCCTGTCCGGGCACGCAGGCGAGGCCATCGCCGCCCTGCATCAGGTCGCCCGCTGGCACATTGATCAGGACTAGCTTTAAATCATGGATGGTCAGCTCAGCCTGTATGGCCTCGATCTCTAGCTCATAGGGGAACTGGATTTCCACGGCATCAAAGCCATGCTTACGCGCCTGCGCAAAGCGCTGGAGCAGCGGGTATTCGGTAAACAACAGCGAGAGGTTGGCCGAGAAACGGGGCATAAATACACTCGTGTGTCAGAGACGTCTTGAAATCACACCACAATTTGATCAGCTTGACCAGTCATCAGATGTGTTTTGTGTTATCGGTTGGATACGGCGGTGTGATGAGGTCGATCACACTGGATAGATCGGCTGTGGCATGAGCTTCGGCATGCTGACTGAGGCGCGCCAGTGCAAGCTTGGCCACGGGTAATTCAAGACCTGCAGCCTCTGCCAGCGTCATGGCGTTTTTGAGGTCTTTTTCCAGCGTTTGTACTTTCCACTGCACCGGCTCAAAGCGGCGTGTCGCCATGCGCGGACTTAAGATCTGGAAAGGTTTGGAGTCGGCAAAGCCCCCTGCGAGGGCAGGCGCGAGCAATGTGGCATCGACACCTGAGCGTGAGGCTAGCGCCACCGCCTCGGCGATCAGGGTGCTGGTCGCGGCGACGATGAGCTGATTGCAGATCTTGGTGGCCTGACCCGTGCCGCTGTCACCCATCGTGGTCACGCGTTGCGACAGCGGGGCAAAGAAGGGCGTGAGGTGCTGGATGACATCCGCATCGCCCCCAGCAAAGATCACCAATGTGCCTTGCTCGGCACCCATGACACCGCCTGAGACGGGTGCGTCGATCCAGTAGGCGTTTTTTGCTCGGGCTTGCGCTGCCAGTCGCTGGGTGAGCGCCACCGACGAGCTGGAAAAATCCACGATGACCTGACCGGGCTGAATCTGGGCGAATAAGGCATTTGCCACGGATTCAACCGCTGCATCATCCGCCAGACACAGGCCGATGATGGCAAAGCGCGACAGATCGTTGAGGTCAGCGAGGGCGCGGGCACCTTGCGCAACCAATGGTGCGACTGCTGCAGGCGAACGGTTCCAGACACTGAGGTCAACGCCTGCAGCCAAGAGCCTTGCACTCATGCGACTGCCCATCAGGCCCATGCCGAGGAAGGCGATGGGCTGTTGCAACAGGTGTGCCTGATCAGGCTGGCTCATGGTCTTGCGCTCATCCTGTTTATTTATATTGACGCGGCTGGTAGTCCAGCTCAGGGCTCTTGTCTTTTTTGATGGCGATCAGACGGTTTTTGCCCATCAGCAGCTTGAGCTGCCAGATCTTTTCCAGACGCAGGGCGCGCTGCGGGGCATGCTCCATGGCGTCCAGCACACGTTTACCGGCGAGCAGGGCATCCGGCGAGCGGGTGAGGAACTCTTGTGCCAGTGTCTCTGCAGCTTCCTGTGGCTTCGGTGACAGATGGGTGACGAGGTGCAGTTTTTCGGCTTCTTTGCCCGACAGGATACGGCCGGTCAGGGTCAGCTCTTTGGCGACATCCAGCGGCACGATGCCTTTGAGGGTTTGGGTCAGACCCATGTCGGGCACCAGACCCCAGCGGCTCTCCATGATCGAGAGTTTGCAATCAGGCGTGGCGATGCGGATGTCGGCAGCAAGGGCCAGCTGCATACCGGCTCCCAAGCAATGACCATGCAGGGCGGCGATGACGGGTACCGGCAGATCACGCCAGACGAGGAAGGCTTTCTGAAACAGGCTCTGACCGGGTTTGACCAGCTCCCAGACGGCAAATACCGCGTTTTTCTTGCTGTTCAGGTCATTGAGGTCGATGCCGGCGCTGAAGGACTCTCCGGCACCGGCTAGGATCACGGCGCGGATGGACTTGTCGTTTTTGATGGTTTTGGCCGTGGCGATCAGTTCGCGCAAGAGATCAAAGCTCATGGCATTGCGCTTGTCAGGACGGTTGAGGATAACGGTGGCGATAGCGCCTTTTTTTTGCAGAAAGACCAGTGGCATGGCGATGTCCTTAGATTCAGCGATCAAGCGATTAGGCGCAGGGGATCAGATGCTGCACACTCTACTGGTTATAAAACACCGAACGCAAATATTTTGGTAGACGGAAGAGTGCAAGCAGCAGACACAGCGCCAGCAAGGTCAAGGTTGGCATCATGCCAAACCAGTGACCAAAGGTCTGGCTTGCAAAAGGCCAGCCCAAACTCAGAGGTTGCCAGCACAGATTGAGCAATGTCGTGATCAGCGTGGCGGCAATGGCACTGCGAAAAGCCTGATACAGGGTGATGACATGGGTAATGGTTTCGCGATAACGGTCGAGCGCGCGGCGGATGACTTCGGCGATGGGCCAGCCGATGACAAATCCCAAGAGAGTCCAGACGATGAGCAGCAAGAGGCTGTTGTGAAAGCCACTAAAGGCCGGGCGCTCAAGCAGCGCCAGCAGGCCATCGGGCAGTAGCAGGATCACTTGGGTAATGAGCATGACGCAAAAGCTGACCCGGCGCGGCTGAATGGTAGCAAGTAACAGCAGTGCAGCAGGATAGAGAAGCAGGGTCAGGCAATCGAGCATCGTTGATTCTTCCAGGAGACCGTACCTGTCACAGGTCGGGCGATTATCCGGCGGTATCTGCCGCCAAAGTCCATACTATAGGGGCTCTATCGGCTCACCATAGGGTGACATGCCGATTTTTTCCAAAGGATAAGCTAAAACAGCGTCAATGGCAGCCATGATTTCTGTAAAAATTACTGCTAATTCTTCGGGTAACACGGCATCCATGTCGAAATCAGTTAACTGTTCCTCCTTCTTTAATCGGGTCAGGGCGCGCTCCATGGTACCGGTCGCTTTGCGCAGGGTTGGTGTGCCGGTATAACGACTGCCGCCGTGCAGGCGATGCACTTCGGCCAGCAGGGTTTCAAAGTCGCGTTTGTCCCAGCTGGTCTGCAGCTCGACTTTGTCATTGGGCAGCGATTCGATCAGCATGCGCAGCAGGTCTTGGGCCAAGTCTACTTTGCCTGCGGCAAGCTTCAGGCTTAAGGTCCAGTCGACGACAGGGTTGGGCTCCTGCTCGATCAGATGCACCGGCTCGGAATGCAGCGGCTGCAGATGCAGTCTGCGGTCGGTCCAGCGTTCCAGAATATGGATCAATTGCTCCTGCTGGATCGGCTTGCTGAAATAATCATCCATTCCGGCGGCCAGCAGGCGGTCGCGCTCGTCACTCAAGGCATGCGCGGTGAGGGCAATGATCGGCGTGTGCTGTGGGGTAGCGAGATGCATACGGCCTGCATGCTCGGTCTCCATCTGACGAATGCGTCCCGCGGCCTCGAGACCCGACATCCGCGGCATCTGGATATCCATGAAAATCATATCAAATGGCGCTTCGGGGGAGTCCGGATGCAGGCGTGACTCGATGTATTCCAGCGCTTCGGCACCTGAGCTTGCTGTCGTGGTGTGGACACCCAGATCATCCAGCAGGGCCGAGAGCACCATGAGGTTCGGTGTATGGTCGTCTACAGCCAGCACATGCAGATTGCGCGCCTCAAAGCGGCCCGTGGTCTCGATCTGATCCAGCGTCTTGGGTTCAAGGACCTGCAAGATACCCAGACGGCTGACGGGCTGATACAGCGCATGCACGCGGTAGTTGCTGAGCATGATCGGGTCAATGGTCATCTGATAGCCATACAGCACTAGCTCGCCGCTGTAGCGCGTGCGGATCTCGCGCAAGAGCGCAGCCGTGTCTTTGACATCGGTATCGGTGATGACCCAGCCCGAGCCTTGGGTATCTTGCTCAAACTCGGTCAGGCGACCAAACAGATCGGGAATCGAATTCGCCTGCTCAAGCTCAATGCCGGTCTGGGCGAGATAGGCGCGCAGCACGTTGAGACTGGCGCGGTGCTCGATATAGGCCAGCACACGGCGTCCACGCAGCTGAGGCCATACCAAGGGCGGCTGATGGATGAGGCCGAATTGTGCGGTAAACCAGAAGGTCGAACCCTGATCGGCATTGTCATCAAAGCCCACCTGACCATGCATAAGCTGCGAGAGCTGGCGCACGATGGCAAGGCCCAAGCCCGTGCCGCCGTACTGGCGTGTGACCGAGGGGTCGCCCTGATGGAAGGACTGGAACAGCTGTGCCTTGGCTTTGTCGTTAAGGCCGATGCCGCTGTCCTGCACCGAGAAGTGAATCAGGTACTGATTATGTGGTAGCACACTTTGCTCAGCCGGATCGTCCTGACGGACACGGATGATGATTTCGCCTTGCGGTGTGAATTTGATGGCATTGCTGACCAGATTGGTCAGGATCTGGCGCAGACGCAGGGCGTCGCCATAGACCATGCGCGGCACGTCGTCGTAGTAGTAGACCGCAAGGTTGAGATTCTTTTCACTGGCCAGCGGCGTCAGCATGTCAATGACTTCAAACACGGCCTCTTCCAGATTGAAGGGGGCTTTGTCGAGTACCAGTTTACCTGCTTCGATCTTGGAGAAGTCCAGCACATCGTTGATCAGAGCGAGCAGATGTGCGCTGGATTTACGGATGGTCTGCACGTAGAGATTTTGCTCATCCGAGAGCTTGCCACGCTTGGACAGGAGATTGATAAAACCGTCGATACTGTTGAGCGGCGTGCGCAGCTCATGGCTGATGTTCGCCAGAAACACGGATTTGGTCGAGCTGGCCTGCAGGGCCATGTCGCGGGCCTGCCTATACGTGATGTTCTGCATCTCGATGGTATCGAGCATCTGGCGCAGGTCGTCTTCGGTCTGCTCGCCGTGCGCCTTCAGCTCGGCGACCCCGCTGTGCAGGCGGTGCAGGAAGTAGCCGAAGTCCTTTTGCAGCATGCGCATCTCGCCGTAGCTGTTGCATTCGACCGGATGATTGAGGGTATAGACCGACAAGCGTTGCAAGAGCATGCGCAGCTCATAGATCGGCGTGATCCAGCGTGTTGAGTAGAAATTCAGGCAAAACAGCAAAAGTAACAGCGTGAGCAGACTGGTCACCGCCAGACCAAACCAGACATGATAACGCGCGAGTGCCAGCGGCTGATTGTCCATATCGATCACGAGCCAGATCGGACTATCGGACGCATAGCCGATGCGCATGCCATAGCTATTGCCGACATGACTGGGGATGGGGCCAAAGATCTGACTGTTGATCGGGAATTTGACCCACGGCTCGTCCAGATCACGGCCCATGGTCACACGCGTGATGCCCTGTATGTCGACCAGGGCGGCGCGGGTCACGTATTCTTCGCTCAGGATATTCATGAGGATGTCGTGGGTCTTGGAGGGGCCGTCGGGCTGACCCAGAATCGTGATCAGCATCTTGCTTGCCATCTGGTAGCGGGCGAGGACGGCCTCGGCGCGGCTGCGCTGCTCGGCATTGATGGCGTGGGTGGTCTCCGACAGCACGAGGTAGGCTGCGACACTGGCCAAGATCAGGATCGGGATAAACACCAGCATGACCAGTTGCCCATAGGCATTTTGCACGTTGAGCAGATGCAGTCCGCGTTTCCAGATCGACATACCTTGGGCTTCCTGATCTCTGGCGATCATCACACGGGATGATGCCGGAATAATTGTATGAGTGACGCATTCTAAAACGAATTCAGACCGAAAAGCACGCCTTTGTCCTATTTGTCCTGACCGTTGTCTGGTCGAGCTGTATAGCGGCTTCAGCAGGATAGTGCGTGATTTTGCGACATCGTTATCAGGTGTGCAGATTGTGCGCGGGGGTGAATTTTCTCTACAATGGCATATATATCTGTTTTACTCACAACCTAAATCCATGAGTCACTTGCATATGGGCAACTCTTTGCCAACGGCGTCTGATGCAGCATCTCTGCCAGCGCAGGATACGACGACCGCTTCTTTGACCAACGCTGCCCTGACGAGCGCCATTATCGATACCACCATCGGCAATACGCCACTGGTGCGCATCCAGCGTCTGGCGTCACATACCCGTGCGACCGTACTGGCGAAGCTGGAAGGCAATAACCCTGCAGGCTCGGTCAAAGACCGTCCCGCCTATAATATGATCATGCAGGCTGAGCTGCGTGGTGACATCAAGCCGGGTGATACACTGATCGAAGCCACCAGTGGTAATACCGGTATTGCGCTTGCCATGGTCGCGGCGATGCGCGGCTATCGTATGATCCTGATCATGCCGGATAACTCCACCCAAGAACGCAAAGACGCCATGCTGGCCTATGGGGCAACGCTGATCGAAGTCTCGGCCAAAAACGGCGGCATGGAGGCGGCACGTGACCTTGCGCTGCAGATGCAAGCCGAGGGCAAAGGCCGTGTGCTGAATCAGTTCGGCAATCCTGACAACTCCGACGCCCACTACAAGACCACCGGACCCGAGATCTGGCAGCAGACCCAAGGCAAGATCACGCACTTCGTCAGTGCCATGGGCACGACCGGCACCATCATGGGTGTGGCGCGGTATCTCAAGGAACAAAATCCAGATATCCAGATCGTCGGGCTGCAGCCTGCCGATGGCGCGCAGATCGCGGGGATACGTCGCTGGCCGACCGAGTACCTGCCGACCATCTTTAAGCCTGAGCTGGTGGACCAGACCATGGACATCCCGCAGATCGAGGCGGAGAAGATGATGCGCAAGATGGCGCGGACCGAAGGCATCTTTGCTGGTGTGTCGTCGGGCGGTGCGGCGTGGGCGGCGATCAAGGTCGCGGAGGAAAATCCCGGTGCAGTGGTCGTCTGCATCATCTGTGACCGTGGCGATCGCTATCTGTCGACGGGCCTGTATTCGATCAATGATGATGCTTAATTGAAGACCACCCAATGAGAGGGATATCCTGATGATCACCCAGCCGATATTGGTCTTTGACATCGAGACTGTGCCGGATATCCAGACCGGTCAGCGCATGCATGGGCTTGATCTGCCGCCCGCCGAGACGCTGCAGGCGCTCTCGCAGCTCAGGCGCGCCGAGGCTTATGGGCGCTATGATGGCAGTACGGACTTCCCGCGTGTGCCGTTCCACGAGGTGGTGTGCATCTCGGGACTCTGGGTCAGCAGTGGCGAGATGAAGCTGTTTTCCTTCAGTCAGGCCGAGATGTCCGAGCGCGATATCATTGCGCGTTTCTTTAGCGTCTTTGACAAGCATTTTCCGATTTTGGTGAGTTGGAACGGGGCCGGCTTTGATGTGCCGGTCCTGACCATGCGGGCGATGTATCATGAGCTATCCGCTCCCGGTTTCTATGATCAGGGCGAGCATGACCAGCGTCGCCGCTATGATAATTATCAGAACCGTTATCAGACCCGTCATACCGACCTGATGGATGCCATGGCGCTGTTTAATAATCGCCTGTTTCAGCGGCTCGACGATGTAGCGCAGCTGTTTGGCCTGCCCGGCAAGCAGGGCGTGAGTGGTCTGGATGTCAGTGGTCAGGTACAGGCTGGGCTGTGGCATGAGCTGACCACCTACTGCGAGAGCGATGTGCTGAATACTTGGCTGATCTTCCTGCGCTGGCAGCGTCTGCGGGGGCAGCTGGATGAGTCGGACTATACGACTTGGGTGCAGCATACCGAGGATTTCTTGGCGGAGCATGCGGTGCATCGTGATGGCTTCCTTGCCGACTGGCGCAAATTGCGTGGCGGGCAGTCATAGATACCTGTGTGATCTGGAATAAATTAACGGAATTCAACAAGGAGCTGAGATCAGCTCTGATCAGGAGATGATGTGTGAAGAGTTTAAGACTGTGTGCCCAGATGATGTTGTGTGTCGTGCTGCCTGTGAGCGTCTATGCGGCACCTGAGCAGCCGAATATTGCACATCCGATCATCGGTGTCTGGAGCTGGACGACGCCAAATGCAGGCTGCAAGGAGCAGTATCAGTTTAATGCCAATGGCATGATGACTTTTACCAGTGGAGAGGAGGTGGGTGAGGCGAAATATCAGATTGATGCCGAACCGAATCCTAAGGGCTTCTACCAGTTTGTGAATGTGCAAACCAAAGATAATGGCAAGAAAG
>JASLEL010000377.1 GCA_030151145.1 Aquirhabdus sp.
AATACGAAAACTGTCCTAAGCCAAAAGCCCTGTTTCCCGACAGGGCTTTTGTGTATCGTGGAGATCACAAATTCATCATGAACAAAATCTGCATCTCGAAAAAGAGCAGAGTTTCATGTAACGAGAAAATTTACTATGACAACCTCAAAAATGCCTGCTGTCTTTATCGGCCACGGCAGTCCCATGAATACGCTGGAAACCAATCGCTTTACCGAGGTCTGGCGGCGCTTAGGTGAGACATTGCCGCGTCCGAAAGCCATTCTCATGGTCTCGGCCCACTGGTATACGCGTGGGATTGGTGTTACGGCGATGTCTGAGCCACGCACCATACATGACTTTGGTGGCTTTCCGCAGGCGCTATTTGATGTACGCTATCCGGCGCCCGGTAGCCCTGAGCTTGCCCGCGAAGTGGCGACGCTGCTTGAGCCGCTTCCGGTTACGCTGGATCAGGGCTGGGGACTGGACCATGGTACATGGTCAGTGCTGGCGCATATCTATCCAGAGGCTGATATCCCGGTCATTCAGCTGAGTATGGATGCACAGATGAGTCCGGCGGAGCATGTGGCGCTTGCCCGTAAGCTCAATGTCCTGCGTGAGCAGGGCGTGATGATCATGGGCAGTGGTAATGTTGTGCATAACCTTGGCGTGATAGATTGGTCCAATCGCGAGGGCGGCTTTGACTGGGCCGTCGCATTTAACGATGCGATTCGTACCGCAGTAGAGGCTAAAAACGTCGAAGGTCTGGCGAATTATCCGGTCTATCCAGGCGCACGCTTAAGCGTACCGACAGCCGAGCACTATCTGCCACTGCTGTATGTGATGGCGCAGGCAGATGATGAAGACCCAGTGTCGATCATTACGGATGGATTGGTGATGGGCTCGATCAGTATGCTGGCGGTGCAGGTGGGGTAAGGTATTTAGAGTCTGCGTGAGGTGTGAAAAAAGCAGATGCCACAAGCGTCTGCTTTTTTATTGGGTTGGGGTATCGGTTGCGATGTTCGTCGTATCTGCCTGTCGGCTAAACAGCCCGGCATATACGCTACCGGCCTTGGCAGCTTTGATCTGCTGCCAGTGCGCAGGCAGGCCGATGCTGTCGAGTGGGCGGTCGGCTTCGACATAGATGAGGGCATCGGTGCTGAGCTTGCTTTCATAGAGCGCAGCCAACTCTTGCCAGAGATTTAAGGCATAGGGCGGATCAAGGAAGACCAGATCATAGGGACCTTTTAATTGGCTCACCGCTGCTTGCGCCGTCTGATTCACCACACGCACACGTTCAGCCTTAAGCTCCTCCAGTGCTGCGACGAGGAGCTTGGCTTGCTGCTTGTGCGGCTCGATCAGGGTGAGCGATGCTGCACCGCGAGATAACGCTTCTATCCCCAAAGCCCCTGAGCCTGCGCACAGGTCCAGCACATGCCGACCGGTGATATCCCACATCAGCCAGTTAAACAGGGTCTCGCGTACGCGGTCCGGCGTCGGACGCAACCCTTCGATACTGGCAAAGCGGATCAGACGCCGCTTCCAGATCCCACCGATGATACGTACCTGATTCATGGGTCAGTCCGCCGTAGGTTCGCTGGGCGCGGCATCGATGACTTCGGTGCTGACGCTAGAGGCGTTGGCTGGGGCGGTTTTTTTATTATCGGTCTTGCTGTCTTTCTTGGTCTCTGCGGGTGCTGAGGCGACGGCGGTCGACGGCTGACCGGCCGACATCAGGCCAACGCTTTCGACCGGGATCGGCTCAGGCTTGATCGGGTCTTTGGCACGGCGATGGATGGCATAGTCAAACATCGCCCGCGCAATTGGGGCGGCCGTACTGGCGCCATGCTTACCGTTTTCGACGATGATGGCGACGGCGATCTGCGGGTCATCAGCCGGAGCAAAAGCGGTGAAGAGCGCATGGTCCAGCTGACGCTTGGAGAGGGCGCTTTCATTGTATTTTTTGCCTTGGGCGATACTGACCACCTGCGCGGTACCGGTCTTACCCGCGATGCGGTAGCCCGACAGACCATAGCCGATGCCGCGTGCCGTCCCATGGGTGACCACGCCGACCATGGCTTCACGCATGTGCAGCCAGTCTTCGGGTTTGCCGTTGAAATTGATGCGACCATCAGGGTGATTGACCACGGTATATGGGGTCGGACCTTTGGTATTCAGCAGCACATGCGGACGGATATGATAGCCCTGATTGGCCATGATCGAGACGGCGGTCGCCAGTTGCAGCGGTGAGGTGAGAAAATAGCCCTGACCGATCCCCAAAGAGATGGTTTCACCCGGCAACCAGTTGGCTTTGCGCTTGGTGCGCTTCCACTCCTGTGATGGATAGAGGCCGCTCTTTTCACCCGGCAGGTCGATGCCGGTCTTGCTGCCAAAGCCAAACTGGGTCATCCACTCGTGCATACGGTCAATGCCCATGCGATAGGACAGTACATAAAAGAAGGTGTCGCAGGAGACAGCGATGGCTTTCTCAAGGTCCACCGTGCCGTGACCGCGTTTGGCATCGTCACGGAACAGATGCGAGTCACCCGGCAGGTGGAACGAGCCGCCGTCATAAATGTGGGAATCCCAGTCGATCAGACCAAAGTTGATGCCGCCCATGCCTTCATAGGGTTTGATCGTCGAGCCGGGTGGGTAGAGACCCTGCAGCACGCGGTTAAATAGTGGCTGGTCGGGGTCGTCACGCAGAGCCGCATAGGCGTCGCTCTTGATCCCAGCAATAAAGGGGTTAGGGTCGAAGGACGGATTGCTGACGAATGCCAATACCTCACCTGTGCGTGGGTCCATGGCGACGACCGCGCCGCGACGACCCGCGAGCTGGTCATAGGCGATCTTCTGCAGACCGTAATCGATGGACAAATACAAGTCATTACCGCGTTGGGCGTCGGTCTTGCCGAGCTGGCGCAGCACTTCACCGTGCGCATTGGCTTCGACGTACTGATAGCCCGGGGTGCCGTGCAGCAGGTTTTCATAGTATTTTTCGACCCCGATCTTGCCGATCAGGTCGGTACCGGCATAGGCCTGTTTGTCCAGCGCAGCCTGCTCTTTGTCATTGATCCGGCCGACATAGCCGATGACGTGGGCAAACAGGCCACCATAAGGGTAGAAACGGGTCATCTTGGTCTGGATCGACACCCCGGGGAACTCATGCTTACGCTCGCTAAAGCGGGCGATTTCCTGTTCGTCGAGATCAATCTTGAGTGCGGTCGGGTTCATCTTGCCGCTGACCTTGGCGCGACTGGTAAAGCGTTCGATGTCTTCGGGACGCAGGTCTAGCACCGGCGTCAGGCGCTGGAGCGTGTCATCTATATCAGGCACATCCTCCAGATTGACCATCGCGGTAAAAATCGGATGGTTGTCAGCCAAGAGAATGCCGTTGCGATCATAAATATAGCCACGCGTCGGCGGAATGGCCTGTAGCTTGATGCGATTTTTGTCGGATTCGGTGGTGAAATAGTCGTATTGCTGAATCTGCAGATGCATGTAGCGGAAAAACAGCGCCCCAAAACAGGCTGCCACCAGCAGTACAGCCATAAACAGTCGCCCGCGAAAGAGATTACGCTCTGACGCAATGTCTTTAAGCGGGATGGGGCGTCTGAATTTGGGGAAGCGCGTCATGAGGATGAGTGCAAAGATGGTCTATATAAATCACAAGCATGCATGCTTGCGTGAGGCAACTGCCGGGTGTTCTACCGATGACTATTCTGCCGATCACAAAGTCAGGTGAGATGAATCACGTGGCCTGCACTGCCAGCAGATGCAACAAAGGTAGGCAGTGTAGCGGCTGGCGTAGGGACTGACAATCTGCTTTGTTCGGCAAGACAGGTTTTGTTGACCCCAATTCACAAAAATAATCGTAGCGATATGATTCTCTGCATACGCGATGGTCATCTGATTGAACTGAATATTCTGTGCAAAGCTGTTATTTTTGCTTGGCAAGCGGATGATTTCTGTTAAAGTGCGTGGCAAGATGGAGTTTTGTTGGCCTGAAGGATTGGGTCTACGTTGTTTATTGGGTGTTACAAGCGTTGAGCAGATCTTCATAAGTTGTCATGATGTTGCATTAGGATAGTGATGTCACGCTCCTGCCATGCGGATGAAGCTGATCAGAACAATATGAATAATGTCATCGGTCTTGCGGCTGTCATGGCCCAGATACAGTGTGCGGTTGCGCCTGTCGATCTGACCGGAAAAAGGTGAGAAGAGGAATCTCATGGAAGCGAAGTTAGCAGTAAAGTTGTTCGAACAGGCGGGTGTTGAGGGTGTGTTCAAGCCGCGCCGGATTCAGGGTAAGTCTGGTTCTGGTGTTCGGGTCTGGTGTGCCGCCAGTGTACTGGCACTCGTATCGACCGTGGCTTATGCCGATGGCAGTACCGATACTGCCAGTGTCGCGGCGGATGGTGCGCCCGGTGGGCCGGCTTCAAAACCGAATAATTTTGTTGATCGGACCTATGATGATTGGGGGTTGAATCATACCCGTACCGACAATCTGCACAAGTTTTATGTCGGTGTGGGTGATACTAACTCGCTGCTGCATGCCAATGTCGAGATGCCGACGCGCTTTGGTCATGTCTATGTGAATGTCGGAAAGTTTTTTGCGGGTGGTAATGGCGCGGCGCAAATCGGTTTTCGTATGCCTTACCACTATATGAATGAAAAAGATAACGATGGTTTTTATTTGGGTGCCTATGCCGGTGATGTCGTGAATAGCGGCATTGATGGCAAGCAGGTCAACCGGCTGGGCGGTGCTTTGGAGTTGTCTTATCTGCTCATGGATCGGACCAGTCTGACGTCATTTAGCGTGGCGATCGGCGCGGCGCAGCGCAACAGCGGCGGAAATCCCGACGAGCAGAAAGTGACGCCGATGCTGATGTTCGGTGCGAGCTGGGGCTTCGGCATTTTTTAAAGCTGATGTCATGATAAGACGGCAAAATAGCCGCCAGAAAGAGATGAGTGGTTGATTTTGGGCTCCTTTTGGAGTCCGTTTTTCAGGGGGCGTTGTCTGTGACTATATCGGGTATGGTGCTTGCACTTGTGCCTGGATATGCATAGGGGATGATGCTTGTGGGGCAGTGACACCGGAACATGCCTTACAGTCGTTTTATTATTTGAGTGGGTCGTTTTTTATATGCTTCAGAGTTTTTCTCAGCTTTTGATGGGTTTCTGGCAGCTGTTGGCCACACGTCTACATGACGTCCTGCACGGGGATCAGTTCTGGGTCTACGTGACCATTGCGCCTGTTGCTGCGATCGTGACGTGGATGCACGTCTGGATGGCACTCAAGATGATGTTTTACCCCATCAAGTTTTTTGGGGTACGTATCGGACCGATTCCTTTGGGCTGGCAGGGGATTGTCGCACGCAAGGCGGGCAAAATCTCCGGCATCATTACCGACCAGACCCTCTCCAAACTGGGCTCCCTGCATGAGTTCTTTCATGCCATGGACCCGGATGAAATGGCCAAGCTGATCGGTGATGAAATCGCCGAGGAACTGGAGTACCTCATCGACGAAGTGATGATGGACCGTAATCCGACCCTGTGGGAAAACCTGCCGTATTCGATCAAGCGCCGCATCTATGAACAGGCCCACAAGCAGATGCCGCTGGTGATGCGCGACATCGTTAACGAACTGACCTTCAACGTTGAAAGTCTGGTCGACATGCGCGAAATGATCGTCAACAAGATGGAAAACGACCGCGCCCTGATGGTGCAGATGTTCATTAAGGTTGGCAGTAAAGAGATTGACTTCATCTGGCACATCAGTGCCGTGATCGGATTTATTTTCGGTCTGATGCAGATGCTGATTTTCCTGATCGTGCCATGGCACTGGACCATCATCTTCTGGGCGGCGCTGTGGGGCTTCCTTACCAACTGGATCGCGATTTCCATGGTGTTTAATCCCATGGAGCCGATCTATATTCGCTATCCCAAGCTGTTCCGCTTCAGCAAGCGTGTCCCGTTTATCATTCCGGTAGTGCCACAGATAGGCCGGATTGCGTGGCAGGGCGTCTTTATGAGTCGCCAGCGCGAAGTATCCGAGGTGTTTGCCGAAGTGGTGACGCAGGAGCTGATCACGGTCAAGAGCATCATGAGCGAGATGATGTATGGTGCCCGTCAAAACAAGACCCGCCGCATCATCAAGCGCCATATCAATATGGTCATGGATTCACCGCTCTTGCGCACGGTACTGCAGGTCAGTATTGGACCAACCGAGTATGCGCGCCTGAAGACGGTTATGATCGAGAAGTCGATCGAAGTGACCATGAAGCCGGTGTCTAATCCAGAGCTGAATCGCAGCCGCGGCAAGAAAATCTTTGATATTTTCTATGAGCGCTTGCTGAAGCTCACGCCGCCGGAGTTCCAGAATCTCTTGCGCCCGGCGTTCCGTGAGGATGAGTGGATTCTGATCGTGTTGGGCGGCCTCACGGGTGCGCTGGCTGGTATGATTCAGTATGTTTTTGGTTTCCATTAATTCGCAATGTGCACGGATCTGGTATCCGTAGCCTGATAAAACGTGAGAAAAAAGGCCTGCCTGTTACAAACGCGGGCTTTTTTCTTGGGCGCTCCTCTTTATGATGCATAACAAAGAGGGGTACAAACGAGGGTCGTTGCGGACATCCATGATGTGCTGACGCAGGCGATGTGGCGGGAGTAGGTGAGGCATGTGGGGTGAACTTGGCGGATTTGCACTGGTTGCGGCACTGGCCGTCGCCTTGCTGCAGGCCAGCATGCCAGCTTATGGTGTCTTTGGCAGGCAGCCTGTGTGGCAGCACTTGGCGCCTTCTCTCGCGCTGGCGCAGATGCTGGCGCTTCTGGTGAGCTGGGGCAGCCTGACGCTGGCCTTTCTTGCGAATGATTTTAGTCTGGCCTATGTGGCCGAGCATGCCAATACCCGTCTGCCATGGTATTACCAGATTACCGCCGTATGGGGTGGGCACGAAGGCTCGCTGTTGCTATGGGTTTTGATCCTGTCGATCTGGGGTGCGCTGGTGGCCCGTTTTGGTCGTATGTTACCTCTGGTCATGATGGCACGGGTGCTGTCGCTCTTGGGTGGCGTGTCGAGCTTGATGCTGGGTTTTATCCTGCTGACATCAAGCCCTTTTCATCATGCGCCTTTGCCCTTACCCGTCGATGGTGCGGACCTGAATCCGCTGCTACAGGATGTCGGCATGATCGCCCATCCGCCGCTGTTGTATATGGGCTATGTGGGGCTGGCCGTGCCGTTTGCCTTTGCGATGGCGGGGCTGTGGGCCGGACGGTTGGACTCTGCTTGGGCGCGCTGGTCGAGACCATGGGTGATCGCGGCATGGTCTTGCTTAAGCCTGGGTATTGCGCTGGGCTCATGGTGGGCCTATCGGGAGCTGGGCTGGGGCGGCTGGTGGTTTTGGGATCCGGGTGAGACTGCGTCTTTCATGCCGTGGCTGGCGGCGACGGCGCTCATGCATTCGCTGGCGGTGACCGAAAAGCGCGGCGTATTCAAGGCTTGGACGGTCTTGCTGGCGATTCTGGCCTTTGGTTTGAGTTTGCTCGGGACCTTTCTGGTGCGCTCTGGTGTGTTGACCTCGGTGCATGCCTTTGCCAGTGATCCGCTGCGTGGCTTGTTTATTCTGGGTATTTTGATCGTGGTGGTGGGTGGCGGGCTCTTGCTGTTTGCCCTGCGTGGCGGACTATTGACGGCGGAGAGCCGCTATCAGTTGTGGTCACGTGAGACGCTGCTTGCGATCAATAATCTGATTCTTTTGGTGGCGGTCTCGGTCGTGCTGCTGGGCACGCTGTATCCATTGATTGCCGATGCATTGCAGTTGGGCCGGGTGTCGGTCGGACCGCCTTATTTCAACAGCCTGTTTGCACCGTTGGCGTGGCTCTTGCTGGTCTTTATGGCGCAGGCACCCGTGACGATGTGGAAGCAGCAGCCTGAGCGGGTCCGTGGGCGGCTGTGGCTGCCGGCGTTGACCGTGTTATGTACCGCGCTCTTGGCGGGTGGCGGGCTGACATTGATATTGCAGGGCCAGCATGCGCTGATGACGGGCCTGACTTGCGGTCTCATTGTATGGGTGCTGGGCTGGCATGTGTGGGATCTGTGGTCCAAATGTCGTCAGTCGCTTATCGTCAGTCGTTGGCCGAGCCTGTCACGCAGTTACTGGGGCATGCTTTTTGCACATCTGGGATTGCTGGTTGTGGTCCTCGGGGTGACGCTCACGACTTCCTTAAGCGTGGAGCATGATGTGGCGCTGGCACCCGGTCAGACGGTGCCTCTGGCGACGGACCGGGTGCACTTTGATGGGCTGGAGGCGATACAGGGGCCTAACTATACTGGGATGCGTGCCCGCTTTACGATTGTGCATGCGGATGGGGCTACAGAACAGCTTGCACCGGAGAAGCGCCGCTATGGGATCGAGCAGCGCCCGCTGACGGAAGCGGCGATCACGCCCGGACTGCTGCAGGATGTCTATATCGCGCTGGGTGATCCGTTGGACGCAACGAACGTGAACGGTGCGTGGGCTGTGCGGGTGTATCGCAAGCCTTTTGTACGGTTGCTCTGGTGTGGTGCGCTGCTGATGGCGCTCGGTGGGGGATTGTCGCTGTCTGATCGGCGTTATCGCTTGACTCGTCAGCATGCTCGGCATGCATCGGGAC
>JASLEL010000382.1 GCA_030151145.1 Aquirhabdus sp.
CTGCCAATGAGAAGATGGTCGAGGAATACCGCGCCGGTAAAGAAAAAGCCTTTAACGGTCTCGTCGGTCAAGTGATGAAAGCCTCCAAAGGCAAAGCCAACCCCGGTCAGGTCAATGAACTGCTGAAAAAACTGCTGGATGCCTAATTCCAGCATCAAGCTCTACTGAATAAATCCAAAGCCCCTGAATCCTTGCGATTTCAGGGGCTTTTTTATCAACAACCCAGTATGCATCATGTCGATACAGAGCAACACTAGCCCGCATCCACCACGACTGGTAGCATGTCAGCAGTCTCCGTTTGCACATCACCGACATCATGAATCGTTATCTAAATACCAAAACCATCGTCTTGACCACGCTACTCGTGAGCACGGGATTCCTCGCAGGCTGCTCCAAGGAGCCTTCCGAAGACGACATCAAGACCGCCTATCGCAATGAAGTCGAGCAAACCAATAGTCTTGCCCACCGTCTCGGCGGCGATGCCCTCTCCATCAAGGTCAATGATCTGAAGAAACTCGGCTGTAAAGCCACTGACCAAAAGGCTCAATACCTCTGCCAAGTCGAAATCGACACCACCCTGCCCCTGCTCGGCGTTCAGCATACCAACACCAGCCTGACCTTGGGTCAGGGAGATACGGGTAATGGTCAGCAAGGCTGGGTCGTCATCCGTAATAGCTCAGACTAAAGCCATACTTGCACCAGTGATCCAGCGTATTAGGTAGCCTACCGCCCCTTAAGGATGAATATTGTGTAGTCCGAATGTAGCCACATTATGCACAAAATCTCCAAATTAGTTCGTTATAATGAAAACTATGAACTTCAGCATGTATATCTCAGCAATTTAACTATGAGATAGGTTGCACGATGCTGTCAGGGATGAAAGATATTTCATACTTTTAAGCTAGGCGATCATGCGGGCAAATCGAATTTTCTATATCCTCCTCACCCTTTGCGTCATTATTTTTGGTTCCTCAACCATCTATCGTGCCGCCTGGGATACGGTTCAGCGGACCGATTACACGGTTTACACCGCTGCGGGTCAAGCCATTCTCGATCATCAGGACATTTACCTCGCGCAGAACGCCCGAGGCTGGCGCTATGTATATCCGCCGCCGTTCGCCATTCTCATGGTCCCCTTAAGTCAGATTTCGCTCACGCTGGGTGCCTTGATCTGGTATCTGATCAGCGTACTCTCGATCGGTGCGTCGGTCGTGATGTCCGCAGCCTTGCTCGACAATGCCAAACTCAAAGCGCGCCCCTATCTGATCTACGGTCTGCCACTCTTGAGTCTGTCCGTCCTTCTGGTCTCGGGTGCCATGCGCTGTCAGGCGTCGCCGTTCATGTTCTGCTTTATGATCGCGACGTTTTATTTTCATCTGAAGCAACGTCCAGTCGCGGCCGGGTTCAGTCTGGCCTGTGCGGCCTTGCTGAAGGTCTTCCCGATTGTGCTGATCGCGTATTTCATCATCCAGCGGCAGTGGCGCACCGTCTTTGCGACCGGTGCCGGCCTCGTCCTGCTTGGCATTGTTTTGCCCAGCCTGTATTGGGGTTGGCAATTTAACCTCGATCAGATCCTGCGCTGGCTTGATGTCGTCGGTCATCCCGCCATGATGCACAACAGTGACCGCGCACAAATGACGTCGCTATACAGCCAGCTACTGGATACCACCAAGCCACGCAATCAATCGCTGGAATCCCTGTTCCTAAGCTTTGATATGCCCGCTTACCTGACACACTATGCGGTCGGTGCTGCGGCCATGCTGATGCTCGGCGTCATGTGGGTGACGGCACGTCGCCTCCAGTTGTCATCGGATCAGGCCAGCACTGCACTCACCAAAACGCCTCAGAACGAAAGCCAAACCAGCCTGCCAGTTGATATGGCAGCCAGCCAAAGGCAACCCGGCACCGTTCGCATCGAAGACGCGCTGCTCTGTAGCGCCTTCATGATCTGGTCGCTCTTGATCACCCCGATCGCCGAGACCCACTATTTTGGGGCATTGCTGCTACCGCTGACCATGCTGATTGGTTATGTGGCCCAGAGCCAGCAGACACATCAGTACAAGGTCCGCTATATCGCAACCGGCGGGATCATCATGTCTGCCGTCATGATCCTGATCACCATTGATCCGGTCGCGATCTGGCGTCCATTGTGTATGGTCTCGATACTGCTCTGGCTGCTGTGCATTCATCTGATCTGGCTACGCCAAGCAGACCGCCGCACAGCACCGCGCCTATCGATTTCTCTCCCCAGCATGTCCAAGGCGATCGATCACAAGGCCTGATAAATCCATCGATTAAAAACAAAAAAGCCTGTCTCTCACAGGTTTTTTTGTTTTTAAGCGCTCAGGTTCAAGCCTGCTGTAACCATTGCCAGTACTTCTGCATGCCCTGCTCTATGCTGATTTCAGGTCGCCAGGCAAAATCACGCTCCACCTGATGAATATCCAAAATCACCGCCGGAATATCAAAATTACGGCTGGGCTGATAGACCACATCCGGCGTGCATCCCGTAATGCCTTCTGCCACCCGCAGGATATCCCGCAGCGAATAGCCGTCGCCACTGCCGGCGTTATAGGTCATGGCAGGCGACTTGGCAGTCGGCGCATCCATGACCTGCAGCGCAAGCCGCGTCACATCATCGATATAGATATAGTCTCGCACCACGCGTCCATCGCCCCAGATGGTGATGGTCTTCTGCTGCAGAATGCTCATGAGGACGGTCGCAATAAAGCCCTGTACCCCGATCTTCATCTGGCGTGGACCATAGGGGTTCGCCAGACGCAGGATGGTGGATGGCATCCCGTACAGCTCGCCATACATATGCAGGTATTTCTCGATGGCGACTTTAATGATGCCATAGGAGTTCTTGGGATCGAGC
>JASLEL010000086.1 GCA_030151145.1 Aquirhabdus sp.
CATGCCCATCCACAGCACGGCCAGTGTCTTGCCACCGCGATAGGATTCATCCACGCAGGTGCGTCCGATCTCGTAGACTTTTTCTTTACCGACCAGATACTCATCCAGATTGAATTCGGATTCTGAGCAGTATTTACCGAGTTTGGCTTTGGCTTCGGGCGTGATGATGCGGGTACAGGCGACGATCTTGTTGCTATGAGTATCACGGACCAGCACATGATAGCTGTATTGGTCGTAGTCGTCGTGATCAATCCCTTGCTCAAATTCGCGATTATAGGCTTCGCCAAACACCCGGGCGCGGAAACGCTGGATTTCCAGAATGGTCTTGGGATCTTCAGCGATTTCGTAACGCAGATTGTCTTTAGGGCGTGGTGCACGCTTGGGAATCAGGGGCATTGAACGCAGCAGTGGCAAGGAGCGAAAAATAGGTTGATTCATAGGAATAATTAGTCTGTTTTAGGACATGGGTCTGATCATAGCGTGTCTATATGACAGTCTTGTAACACAAATAGACAGGTGTCTTTTTTGCCAAGCAAGTGCTTGCTTTGCTGAACCAATATATTCAACAGGTTAGCATGCCTTTTTTTAAAGTTTAATCTTTGAAATAAAAAATACGCTTTTGCTTACAAGAGGTGTGGCTGATTTTTGTGAATTGTTCGCCACAAATGCGTTATTCGATGGGTGCGTTGTGCTGACTCTGGAGGATAGCCGCCAGTTGTTCGGCCGCTTGCCGCAAGGTGGGCATCGGGCGAGGTGTGGATTGCTTGCGTAGTTCATCCATCAGACGAGTCATCGCAAGGCCGCTGTAGCCGCAGGGGTTGATCTGGGCAAAGCCTGACAGATCGCAATCCAGATTCAGCGAGAGGCCGTGATAGCTACGACCTTGTTTGATTTTAAAGCCTAATGAGCCGATCTTGGCGGCACCGACATAGACACCCGGGGCATCCTTGCGCGCATGGGCATCGATGTCATAGGTACTGAGCAGGCTAATCAGCGCTTGTTCGGTCTTGGTGACCAGATGACGTACATGCCAGCCGAGGCGTGGCAGGTCATAGAGTAGATAGCCGACGAGCTGTCCCGGTCCGTGCCAGGTGACTTGACCGCCGCGGTCAGACTGGATAATCGGAAGTTGCTGCGGGTTAAAGAGGATGTGTTCGGATTTGCCGGCCTGACCTTGCGTCAGTACGGCTTCATGCTCAAGCAGCCAGACCTCGTCTGCGGTGCTGTCGTCACGCGCCGCCGTCAGACGCTGCATTGCGGCGAAGCTGTCCGTATAGGCGGTTAGCCCATCCAGATGGCGAATAATCAGGGGAGGGACGATTGATGGCGTGGTCATGACATGCCGATCCTGATGAACCTTAGGTCGCATCCGGCAGGTATTTGGCAACCATGGCCCGCACATTGGTCCGAGCATCAATCACGGTCATAAAAGTATAGGCCCCGATGAATTTGCGACTGATAAACATAAATTCCTTGGGCGGAATGCTGAAATAACGCGAGGTCATGGAGTCGCCCGCCTGCTTCATGACACGGGAGTGTAGCATGCTCAGCTTCCAGTTGTAGTTGCCCTCCGCATCAAACACGCTTTCGGGGGCATCGGGGTTGTTTTCAGGACTGGTGAAGGGCTCGGTTGCCAGCATAAAGACATCGGCCATCCCCGGTTTGACTGAGGCGGGCATATCGTCAAAGAAGTCATAGCCTGCCATGGCATTGATCATCTGTTCTTTGTCATGATGATAGCCAGCGATGATCAGGTTCTGTGCCACATCGAGCAGCGTCGCATCAAAATCGCGGATCGCGCCGAAGTCGAGCAGAATGGTCTTGTCCGGGATGTCCTTGCCATTACCCAGTCGCACGAGGTAGTTACCGAAGTTGGGATCGGTCTGCATCTCGCCCCATTCAAACATCTCGCGCACCGCGATCTCGATGGAGGCGGCACCGAGCTTGTTGCGACGGGATTGAGGGAGGGAAAGCATCACTGCGCTATTGATCGGCACACCGCGCTCATAAGTCATGCACAGCACTTTGGGTGTGCAGTATTCGCGGATGATGCGTGGCACGATATAGCGCTCATCACCCTGCAGGCGTTCATAGAAACGCTCAGTGGTGGCCGCTTCGGTTGGATAATTGACTTCGCGGTGCAGCATTTCGCTGACTTCGGTAAACCATTCATCAAACTCGCGGGTCTGTGGTACGAGGCGAGTCAGTTTGATCAGATTGCGAAACAGGCTCAGATCGGCGTCGATGGCCTCGGCCACACCGGGGTACTGGACTTTAAGCACGATCTCAAGGCCGTCGGATTTGCGCACGGCACGGTGTACCTGTGCCAGTGATGCTGTACCGAGTGGGGTCTGATCGACGGTGAGGTCGTCGAGTTTGTCACCGAGCTGCTCGTGCAGTTGTGCTTCGATCACGGACCATGACAGCGCCATGGTGTCATTGTTCAAGGTATGCAGGGCGTCGGTGACTTCTTGTGGCAGGAAGTGCTCACCATAAAGTGCCATCATCTGGCCGATCTTGACGATGGAGCCTTTGAGCTTGCCCATCTCCTGTACCAGATACTGTGACTGCTCACTCATTACCTGTTTCATCTTGCGCTGCCGGTCGGCATCGCTTGAAAACATGGTCCCGGCATTGACGGTCGCCCAGCGTGAACCGGCCTTCAGCGATGCTTTAGCAAGCGACATCCGACGTTCAAAGGCACTGGTTTTCAGCTTGTCTAGGGTGTAATGGTGTTTATGCTTGTCACGGGTATTCGGGTTATCGGCATTATTCGACATAAGCGAGGTCAGTCCTGAACATCAGCATCCTAGGCCGGATGAGTGATGATTTATTATTGGGTTCGGCATTTTATCAGTGGCATATGATGAAATGTTGAAGACCCATACAGTGATCTATCCTGCATCATAAGGGCAAGGGTGAGCAGATTCAATGATTTCTGGTGACGCGATAGATAAGTGGTGGGCCATAGACATTCTCAGGGCAGAATGCCTAGGTCAGGCGGGAGTGGGGGCATCGTCCTACAGAGCACGATACCCCGTAGGATTTAGCCTTGCTGTTCGCGGGCGATGGCACGGTAGCCGATGTCACGGCGGTATTGCATGCCATCAAAGGAGATCTGACAGACGGCCTTGAGCGCAGTCGCTTGTGCTTCTGCCACGCTGGCGCCCAGCGCGGTGACACAGAGTACACGACCGCCGCTGGTGACCACTTTGCCATCGACCAGTTTGGTCCCGGCATGGAAGACCTTGGCGCTACTGTCGACATTGCCCAGGCCGTTGATCACATCGCCTGTCTGGATATCGCCCGGATAGCCACCCGCAGCCAGTACGACACCGATCGACGGACGCGCATCCCATTCGGCTTCTGCAGGCAGTTGACCTGCCAGGCCCGCTTCGACCAGCGATACGAGTGACGATTGCAGGCGCATCATGATGGGCTGAGTCTCAGGATCACCAAAGCGGCAGTTAAACTCGATCACGCGCGCAATGCCATCGG
>JASLEL010000103.1 GCA_030151145.1 Aquirhabdus sp.
GTGCCAAAGCCGATATGAACGACAAACTCAAGATAGGGATCGGTGAGAGGCTCATCGCTGGTGATCGTGATCACGCCTCGTTCGGGGGAGGTGATCAGGGTATTGAAGTGCAGATGATTTGCCAGTCGTGAGCGAGGTATACCGAGCCGGGAGAATTCGGTGGAGTCGGCCAGACCCACGTGAATGTTGGTGGGATTAATACCGGCAATGTCGGTAATCACCAGTTCGGCACGAAACGGCTCACCCAGTGATGATTTGACGCGAACGGGCTCTACGGTCAATGCGTGCGTCGCACTCAGCATGAGGGCACAGGAGGCGGCCAAAAGGCGCAGTGGTGTGCGCAATCCATGCAAGTGCGGATGAGCCTCAGCCTGAGCACGCCGACGCATGTGGTCATGCGGCGTCAGGTGCGACTTGGACTGACGGTCAGACTGAAAGTGGGGCAAAAAAAACGGCATACCAACGATCCTGTTGTATCAATCATGAATCACATTTCATGATGTGCATGCAATAACGCGGACGATCCGCAGATTCCTTTGCACGGGTGCAGCATTGAGTACTGCGGGCTGGAATCACGACACGGGCCTTACGGCGTGCTGCCGGACGCACATTGGCGTCTACCGGCATCGCATCCGTGTCACACGTACGGTGACTCATATATCCGTGCCTTCGGCCCTTTATACATTATGGACCGAGGGCATTGTCAAGGGCAGGATGCCGGAGATGGCCTGTGCTGCCCCTATTTTTCATCGAACTGCAAAGCATCCTTGGGTTTTTTCCGCCCTGATCAGGAGGGTGGATCCCCAGTCAGATCAGCCTTGCTGATGCTCAAGCAGTAACCGCAGCATCCGGCGCAGCGGCTCAGCGGCACCCCACAGTAACTGATCGCCGACAGTAAAGGCGCTCAGGTATTCAGGGCCCATATTGAGTTTGCGCAGGCGACCGACCGGGATCGACAGCGTACCGGTCACGGCAACGGGTGTCAGATCCTGCATGCTGGCTTCGCGGGTATTCGGAATGACTTTGACCCAGTCGTTGGAGTGGCGGATCAGGTCTTCGATATCGGCAAGCGGCACGTCTTTTTTCAGCTTGATGGTCAATGCCTGTGAGTGGCAGCGCATGGCACCGATACGGACGCAGAGGCCGTCAATCGGGATGATCTGGTCGCCGCTGTAGCCCAGGATTTTGTTGGTCTCGGCCTGACCTTTCCATTCTTCTTTGGACTGACCATTGTCGAGCTGTTTGTCGATGTAGGGGATCAGCGAGCCAGCCAGGGGTACACCAAAGTTTTGGCTCGGGAAACCTTCGCCGCGTTGCAGCTCGGCCACGGTGCGGTCGATCTCCAGAATCGCGCTGGCAGGATTGTCGAGCAGGGATTTGACGCCATCACGCAGATAACCCATGCCGCTGAGGAGTTCGCGCATGTTTTGGGCACCGGCACCGGAAGCGGCCTGATAGGTCATGGGGCTGACCCACTCGATCAGGTCGTGCTGGTACAGTGCGCCGATCGCCATCAGCATCAGCGAAACGGTACAGTTACCACCGATGTAGTTTTTGATGCCTTTGCTGAGGCCGTCTTTGATTACATTCAGATTGACCGGGTCCAGCACGATGATGGCATCGTCTGTCATACGCAGGGTGCTGGCAGCGTCGATCCAGTAGCCATTCCAGCCTTCTGAGCGCAGTTTGGGAAAGACTTCAGTCGTATAGTCGCCGCCCTGACAGGTCAGGATGACGTCCATCTGCTTGAGTGTGGTCAGGTCGTAGGCACTAATCAGCGCAGGCGCGGTTTTGCCACCGAAGTTCGGTGCGGCATGGCCTGCATTGCTGGTTGAAAAATAAAATGGCTCAATGAGCGCAAAGTCGTTCTCTTCGACCATTCGCTGCATGAGGACGGAACCGACCATCCCGCGCCAGCCTACCAAACCCACTTTCATCACACTCTCCCCAACATGGTCCGGCGATGTCTTGTTTGCCGGCATTCCAAATACGTACCTCAACCACCTGCATGCGCCATTTAGAGCACAGCGACTTGCGGTTTTAAGGGTTAAACAAAGAGTGTAGCAAATGCTGCCGAAACTCCAAAGTCATATCCTGATTTTTTGGGAATTTGAGCACAAATTATTGGCAAAACATGCTGGATAGGCGACTGATCGGACGAACTGGGCGGTGATTGAGCGGGTGGTCGCCCACATGATCGCGGCGTATGGATGGGGCTCCGGTCGGGTTTCATTGAACTTTCATCAAAGTTCATTGGGCTTGTCATATCGGATTGCTATTTTTTCGCCAACAAAGCGAGTGAAACATGAATTTCCACGGCTTGAGTGTGGTGCTGATGACTCAAGCGTTCCGCATACACCAGATGGGCTTCGGGTGTAAACCCGATGGGTGAGGAGTCTACGTTGGTTTTAGTCGAGTTTTTGGCAGGCTTGGTGATCTTTACAACGCTGTGGGCGCTGTTGCCGCACACCGCGTGGTGGGTGCGCTGTCTCGACTTTCCGCGTTTACAGATCCTGAGTGTGGGTGTTTTTGCGTGGATGATGCTGCTGGCTGGCTCATGCCTTCAAAGTGCCATCGTAGATCCCATCCTCTGGCTGTTGCTGACCGGTGCCGTACTCTTTCAAGCATGGATGATCCTGCCGTATACGCTGTTCTGGCGCAAGCAAGTGCACAGTACGCGTACATCTGATCCTGAGCATACGATTTCTCTACTGGTGTCCAATGTCCTGACACCCAATACCCATCATCAGGCGCTCATCGACCATGTCCGCCGCTACCAGCCCGATGTGCTGGTGACGCTGGAGACCGATCTGGTCTGGGAGCGTGCCTTGAGCGTGATCGAGTCTGATTATCCCTATGTCGTGCGCGTGCCACTGGACAACCTCTATGGCATGCACCTCTACAGCCGTCTGCCGCTGGTGCGCCCTGAGGTGAAGTTTCTGCTCAGCCCTGAGATCCCGTCGATCCATACTGGCGTGCGACTGCGTTCGGGTCAGGTGATGCAGCTGTACTGTCTGCATCCCAAGCCACCGACGCCGCATGAAGCGCCGGATTCGACGCTGCGTGATGCCGAGCTGCTCATGGTGGGGCAGCACGTCGCGACACACAAGGAACGCTGTGTGGTGCTGGGGGATCTGAACGATGTGGCATGGTCGCGCACCACGCGATTGTTCCAGCGCATCAGTGGTCTGCTGGATCCGCGCGTCGGTCGCAAGTTTATGAATACCTTCCATGTCGACTACTGGCTCTTGCGCTGGTCGTTGGACCATGTGTTCCACAGCAATGATTTTTCGCTGGTGGATATGCAATTGCTGTCATCCATTGGATCGGATCATTTCCCGGTCTACACCGTCCTGCACGTCGATCCGGCGATGAAAGTGATCCAGCCTGCACCGGTTGCGCGCCCTGGTGACCGTATTTGGGCCGATGCTAAAATTCAGGCCGGGATTGCGCAGGCACAGACCGAGTGTCCGACACACGAGCGTGATGTGATTGCGTATTGAGTCTGTGACAGGGCAAAAAATAGCGGTTTCTTTAAAATCAGATGGATGCAGATTTTAAGATAAAAATATCATAAAAAATAATAACTTTGCTTTGGCTTGATGGGTGGGTCTGTACGGTGTGGTACATGGTTTTGTATGCTATGACCTACATATTTTGAGGTTTAGGTCTATTTTCTGTTAGACAATGAAAATCGATAATGTGCTTGTTGGCAGACGGACATGGCAGGGATGTCCTTCAGGAAGACTACAAAGGCTGACGGTGATATAAGCTCCTAAGAGCGTCCACGGAGTGGAGCACAAACATGGAGTGCAGGCAATAATAATAACACTCTGGCTCGAATGTGTAAGAGATTACCATTCGAGCTTATATTTTTTTAAGGGTCTTATCCTTATTGTTTGCACTTCTCCCTCCGTTGGTATCTTTAAATTCGTTTCTCTCATCCGAAGATCAGTGGCATTGTCATGGTGCACTGCCATGATGCACTGTCACGATGGTGCATATCGTGGATAGCGGCTGATACATCTCCGATCACCATATGCTTCCTGTCCGATGACAACCTGGCTTTTAGTCTGATAACAACTTAGTCGGCGGGATATTCAGTCCAGATCAAGCCGGACTGTGAAACACGTTCTAAAGAAACTCATGATAAAAAAACAGGGCAACGGCGATCATCCGCCGTTGCCCTGTTTTGTTTGAGGAAGTCGTCTGTATGGGCGCTGGTCCGCTATTGGGC
>JASLEL010000107.1 GCA_030151145.1 Aquirhabdus sp.
AAATGATACGGGGACGCCCAGTGACCGATGAAATGCCCGCCACCAAAATGCCCGACGACCCCATGCCCACCGAAGCCATGTCCACCGCCCCAATGACTGGCGTTGGCAGTGGACGTCAGCCCGATACTACCAACACATATCAGTAGCGACGCTGCCAAGACCGATCGACGTTTCATAGTCCATCTCCCAAAAAAGCAATATGTGCGCGATCAACCCCATTCGACATCCTGAACACACGGTTGTTCGCTCTATCTGTATGCTATGGTGCCGATAAACTTTGATCGAAAATTGATGCTTTCGTGTTTTTTTATGCGTCAATTACGGCCAGCGGTAATCCCGCCTTCACGATTGATCGCGCCCCAGCCTGCCCTAAAAAACAAAAAGGCAATGGAGCTGACCATTGCCTTTTTTAAAACGAAGCGGGACGAACGACATAACGTCACAATCAACACAATATTTCATTAAATGCTTCATTAAAACAAGGATATTTTGAACATCGCTTGCGTTAATTCGTGCGATTTGATGAGCCTATGCTGCAGACCCATCAATACGAAAATGAAATCGCCGACCGATTAGCCGTAACGCTGATCCAGCTCGACCAGTTTATTGACGGTGACTTTAATATGATGAAACAGGCTCCCCAGCAATACGCCAGGACGGGCAATGATCACCATCAGCATCGGATGCCGGCCCGCCGGTACGGATACAATCAGTGCCCGACCATTTTCTGCCTCAAGGGTAATCGACTGACAGCCTTTCAGTTGAATCTCTGCGATAAAGGACGTCACCAACGCCAGAATCGAACTGCTGACCGCGGCCAGCTTGCCACCATCCAATGCCTCTAGATGATACGAAGCCGCCAACTCAAACCCATCTGTCGAGGACAGCAAGACCGCCCTCAACCCATCGACTGCCTCACGCAAATGCGTGATTTCAGCCTGCCCAGCCTGTACCAGCTCTAGCGGTGCCTTACGCCCCAGCGGTGCACTTAAGCCATCCATTATTGTCTCACTCCCTAAGATATGATGCTTATTTTTCCCTAAACTAAGCCATGATCAACACCAGCATCGCTCCTACAGTCATCAACATCCATTGCTAACGACCACAGCAGATCACCCATGCCAGACTTTTACCAGATCAGTTCATCACGACAGACTGACACCAGATCGAGATTTACCCCTGTATACGAATGGTACCTACCCTACCCACATACCGGATATCGACATCCCGATCACAATGCCAAACCTTCCACACATTATATGCTGTAAACCCCTCAGAATCATGACACTTCAAGCATCTGGGCGCACCGTTTACACATTAATTTGCAACGACTCATGACGTGACTCACACACGCTGCAAGCCCTCAGTAAAAGGAAGACGCCGATCACTGAAAACAGCGTCCGTTTATCTCCCCTAAAAAAAAGACCGCCTCATGAGAGGCGGTCTTTAAACACAGATGAATGCAAATCAGATCAAACGTGATCAGTCCAGTGCTTTGAGCACCGCATCACCCATGGCCTGTGTACCGACGCGGGTCATGCCTGCCGACATGATGTCGCCGGTACGGACACCTTGATCCAGCACGCGACCTACGGCTTCTTCGATCGCTTTGGCAGCCGCTTCCTGCTTAAAGGTATAGCGCAGCATCATCGCAACCGACAGAATCGTCGCCAGCGGGTTGGCCAGATCCTGACCTGCGATATCCGGTGCACTGCCATGGCACGGCTCGTACATGCCCTTGCCATTCTCATCAAGGCTCGCCGAAGGCAGCATGCCGATTGAGCCGGTCAGCATCGCGGCTTCATCAGACAGGATGTCGCCAAAGAGATTGCCGGTCACGATCACATCAAACTGCTTGGGATTCTTCACCAGTTGCATGGCGGCATTGTCGACATACATATGCGACAGTGCGATCTCAGGGTACTCCTGTGCAGCCAGCTCGGAGACGGTCTGCTTCCACAGTTCGGTGACTTCAAGCACGTTGGCCTTGTCCACGGAGCAGACTTTAGGCGTAGCACCGCCGCGCAGGCGTGCCATGTCAAACGCAACCCGAGCGATACGCTTGATTTCACTTTCCGAGTAGACGTCGGTGTTGTAGCCTTGCTTTTCGCCATTCTCAAGCGTACGGATACCACGTGGCTGACCGAAATAAATCCCACCTGTCAGCTCACGCACGATGAGGATATTCAGGCCGGCGACGATTTCGGGCTTCAGGCTCGATGCATCCGCCAGTTGCGGATAGAGAATCGCCGGACGCAGGTTAGCAAACAGATTCAGCTCACTGCGGATCTTGAGCAGACCGCGCTCCGGACGGATCGAACGCTCAATGGTATCCCATTTCGGTCCACCTACCGCGCCTAAGAGCACCGCATCGGCTTTTTGCGCAGCATCCAGCGTCACATCCGGCAGCGGCACACCATGCGCATCAATCGCAGCCCCGCCCAGCAGTCCGTGTGACCACGACAGACCCAGTGCAAACTTGTCATTGACGCGAGTCAGTACACGCTCGGCAGCCGCCATGATCTCAGGGCCAATACCGTCGCCCGCCAGAATTAAAATATGTTTGGACATAAGAGGATTTCCATTCTTGTTAAACATGAAAAACTAAAAAACACTTACCCGGCGCCCACGACCCACGGTCAGGCGCAACAAACGGCTCTACATGAATCAAATCAGAATCAACGCAGCTTCTGCTCAACAAACCCGGTACTCGTCGCCTGAAAATCATAAAAATGACAGAAACGACGGACGACTTCTTTGTTATCCGAAAGATCCACGCACAAGGGCGCAGGTCCTGCCAGACTCAGCAAACTGCCTGAAGTCTCCCGCTGCTGGCGATACAGGCTCAGATCGTAGCGATGGCCGGCACGAAAGCGATGGGTCAGGCTTAAGTGCTCTGCACGCTGCCGGTTGATCGGATAAAAGTCGACATCCACGTCATGCGGTGCTGACGTCAATGCCAAAAAAAACTGTGAACTGTTATTGTCCGCTGGAGACTCATAACGCAGAATAGCTTTGGCCTTACCATAATCCAGCGGATCGCCGGATTTGGCGTCGAAGAGCTGTACACCATTCAACGCCGTAAACTCACAGCCTGCCCCACCTGTACAATGGACCGAAGCAACACCCGAGACATCCTGATCAGCCGTGCTGAATAGGAAGGTGTCAGCCGGGGTGGATCCTGCGACTTCGCGCAGGATGACCGGTGAAAGAAGGCGGCGAGGCGGCCGTGCGGTCGCCGTTGCCGGCGCAGATCCTCGAGAAGCGCGTCAGCCCGAGTGTCTGACGCGACTGCGCGCAGGATGACGGTGTCGCCCCA
>JASLEL010000144.1 GCA_030151145.1 Aquirhabdus sp.
AAGACAAGTTTCAGGTATACCTGCAACAGCTGCACCAGACTGTAAATGGTTTCATGGCAGAGTTCAGAACACGTCTGGCCATCACCAATCTGGTACAGGGTGTCAGCAGCAGTGCCTTGCAGACCACCAGTGAGGTTGATCGCCTGCTTGCACTGCAATCCGAAAAGCGAGAAGTACAATTGAGCAGTGTGCTGGCATCGCCGTACCTGCCTCAAGTGACGGTGTCGGACGCGGATATCGCCAAATACTACCAAACCCATCAGGCAGATCTGAAAAGCGCAGAGCAGGTCAATCTGGACTATGTGGTGTTTAATCGCAGCAGTCTGGATAGCGAAGTGACTGTCGCTGATGATGATCTTAAAGCTCGTTATGCCGCCAAGATTCAGGCGGGTGCTGGAAACGAGCAGCGCGATGCCCAGCAAATTCTGATCGCCGTCGGTGGCAAAGTCAGCGATGCGGATGCCAAGAAAAAAGCAGATGGAATTGAAGCGCAGTTAAAAGCGGGTGCTGATTTTGGTGCGCTCGCCAAAGCAAACTCAGATGACTTGGGCTCTGTCGCAAAAAATGGCGATCTGGGCTTCGCTGCACGGGACGTATACAACACTTATGATCCTGACTTCGCAAAAGCACTCTTTGCAATGAAGCAAGGCGAAACGTCTGCCCCTGTGCGCAGTAAGCTCGGCTATCACATCATCAAACTGCTGGAAACCAAAGGTGAAGTCCCGTCCTTTGACAGCATGAAAGCCCAATTGATGGTCGACGCGCATCAGGCCAAACTGGATAGCCTGTACAACGACAAGATCAGTCAGATCAATGAGCAGGCTGCATCCAGCGACTCTCTGGTCGATCTGGCCAAGACCTACAATCTCTCCATCACGCATTCTGGTCTGATCTCGCGTACGAGTGGTGTTGGCGATATGGCGAACAAAGACCTGCTGTCGACTGCCTTTACCGACGATATCACCAAGGACCGCAAGCTCTCGACGGGTGTGGCAGTGGCGCCAGACCATATCATCTGGTTTCAGGCGACACAGTATCTGCCAGTCAAACCATTAACACTTGCAGAAGCAACACCCAAAATCCGCAGCATCCTGCAAATGCAAGGCGCGATTGCACTTGCGCGGACCAAGGCACAAGAGGTTGTTGCAGCACTGAATGCCGGGAAATCGGTTGCTGATGCCGCACAAGCCTCACAGGTCACCTTCCAGAATATGGGTGAAGTGACGCGTCAGACTGGGTTGCCGTCACCGTTGATTGCACAGGCTGCTTTTGCATTAGCCACACCTGCTGCAGATCGCGTGACATCAACAACGATCGATGTGCCAAGTGGTGTCATGGTGGTCGCAGTAAGCAAAGTCATCCCTGTATCTGCGGCGGATGCCACACCTGATGCACGTAAGCAAGTGCAGAATACACTCAGCAAGCGTGGTCAGCAGGATCTGGAGGATTATCTGGCTTTCCTGAAATCACAAGCAAAAATCAAAGTCTCCCATCAGCCGAGCGGTTCATAATCACAACGGCATAAAAAAACCCATCAATCGATGGGTTTTTTTTATGCGCCACTTTCGGCACGTAAAAAAGCACAGCCAAGGCTGTGCTTTTTTTGAATTGGAGATTTGGTAATCAGAACTTCTGATTCAGCTGGATACCGATCAGGTTTGCCTGATTCTTATAGGTAGCCTGATAGACGCCTTTGGTAGGATCAGAGAGGTTGACCTTGGCATCACGCTCGAAGAAATACATGTAGCCAACATCCACATTGGTCAGATCGGTGAACTTGTAGTTGGCACCCGCCGAGAACATGACACGATCCGCAGTCGGTACACGTGGGTCGCGATACTGATCACGGAATGGCGATTCATCATAGCCCACACCACCACGCAGCGTCAGCTTATGCGTGAAGCGCCATTCAGCACCCAGAGTGTACATGTTGGTGTCTTGGAAATTCAAAGTTTCACTGGACTTAGAGCTGTTCAACGTGGCCGCAATGGTCGCATTGTATTGGGCTGGTAAGGGTACCGAAGGCACGACATCAGAGGCAGTGAAGTTCGAAACCGGTGCCAGCGTCTTGATCGTGCTCCAGAAGGTATGTGTGATGCCGGCTTTGACATCTACAGTTGGCAGCAGTTGATACGATGCTGCCAGTTCAATACTGTCTGGCGTCGTGATTTTCAGGCTACCGTCGCCACGTGCATAGAAGGTGAATGGTGTCGCAGTGATCGGTGCATTAAATACTTCACTGGAACCGTGCAGGGTATAGTCGACCTTGGAGTGATAAGTCAGACCCAGATCCAGCTTGGAAATCGGCGTAAACATAAAGCCGAGGTTATAGCCCAAACCATTATCGCTGCCATCCAGCTCCTGAGAGGCATTCGGGAAAGCAGGGCTGATGCCGTTGGACAAGATGCCTTTGATATGGTTAATGGTCAAACCGGCACCGAAGGACAGATTCGGCGTAATGCGGTAGGCTGCCGTCGGCTGGAAGGTGATTACCTCAACATAGCTCTTCTTGCCAAAATAACGGCCTTGGAAGGAATCTTCATAGTCCGTCTTCAGACCATAGGGCGCATACACACCAAAGCCCAGCGACAGGTCATCAACCAAAACATGGGGAATTGCAAGGTACAGGGAGCCAAGATAAATATCCGGGACCATGTCACCTTTATTGGTCCCCGGTGCAGAACCGGCAGGATGCTTAATGTCGCTGCTTGCAAAAATGCCAGTGTTGTTTGCTGTCAGCTCAATACGATCCAGACGGGCAAGGCCCGCAGGATTGGTCGCAATAACAGACGCGCTTTCTGCATTGGCTGCACGTCCCGCATAAGCACTACCCAGACCTGCAATATCCTGTTCATTCAGGGCGAAACCCTGAGCCATGACCTGAGAACTGGTTGCCAATGCAAGACCAATCGAGACAGTAAGCAGGGTGAATGAGTATTTTTTCATAATGACATCCTTTGTTTCAGTTCCTTGGAATAGGCGTATTGCTCACGCAACGTCTTGATCGCAAGCCAGCACCATGCCGGTCTGACCGCCATCAATATTGTAAGACAAAGTAACATAATCTCCCAGAAATCGACAGCTTTTTATGTGGTCGTTGCGTTTAAGACGTGCGAATCGTGAATAAAAATATGTTTTTGTGATCACGTGTAAATTTGACCGGAAAAAGCCGTCAATACAGGCGTGGCAGAGGTCAGCACGAGTCAACTCATCTTTGTCGGACAATAATAGATCCATCAGATCTGGCCTGCCAAATCCCGCAACACGCCAACTTAAAACATTGACCAAAAATGCATGCAAAAATTGAACGCTCAGCCACTGGCGTAGATTAAGCAAGCCCCTAAACTCTGATGCTGGCAATATATGCCTTGGCACGTTATGTGTTAACCTCAGTGCCATGATGTTAATATATTTTGGTATCGGGTTGCCGGGACGATAAGCTGATGCCATCGGTCGGCAACCTTGTCTTGCGTTTTTCGTTTTATTCACTGCCTAGTTAGAGTAATCGGGATTATGAAGGTCAATAATTTTCCTCATTTGTTTCAACCCTTGGATTTAGGGTTTACCCAGTTGAAAAACCGCGTTGTGATGGGCTCCATGCACACCGGCCTTGAGGATCGCTTCTTTCATTACCCCAAACTGGCTGCTTATTTTGCAGAGCGCGCCAAAGGTGGTGTGGGTCTGATCATCACGGGCGGTATTTCGCCCAATCGCCAGGGCTGGCTGCTGCCATTCGGCGGCAGTATGAACTCGCCGACGGATGCCCTGAATCACCGTCTGGTGACACATGCGGTACACAAGCATGGCGGCAAAATTTTGATGCAGATCCTGCATGCCGGACGCTATGGCTACCAGCCTTTTGTCGTATCCTCAAGCCCAGTAAAGTCTCCCATCTCGATGTTTAAGCCCCGTGAACTCACTGACCGCGGCATCGTCTCGACCATCAATGATTACGCGTATACCGCCAAACTGGCTAAACTGGCTGGCTATGATGGCGTTGAAATCATGGGCTCTGAAGGCTACCTGATCAATCAATTTCTGAGTAACCATGTCAATCAGCGTACTGACCGCTGGGGCGGCGATATCGAAAATCGCATGCGTTTTGCGGTCGAAGTCGTCAAAGCCATCCGCGCCAAAGTCGGCGAAAAATTCATCATCTGCTTCCGTCTGTCTCTGCTGGATCTGGTACAGAACGGCAACACCATGGATGAAGTGATTCAGGTCGCCCAAGCACTCGAAAAAGCCGGGATTACACTGCTCAATAGCGGTATAGGCTGGCATGAGGCCCGCGTACCAACCATCGTAACGTCCGTACCGCGTGCCGCTTTCGCCGATATCACCGCCTATGTGCGCCAGCATGTCGGTGTGCCCGTCATCGCGACCAACCGCATCAATATGCCCGATACCGCCGAAGACATCCTGGCCAGCGGCAAAGCCGACATGATCCAGATGGCACGTCCATTTCTGGCGGATCCAGAGTGGGTCAATAAAGCGGCCAGTGATCGCGTCGACGAGATCAATACCTGTATCGCCTGTAACCAAGCCTGTCTGGATCATTCGTTCTCCAACAAACGTGCCTCGTGTCTAGTCAATCCGCAAGCCTGCTTCGAAACCGAGCTGGTCTACATCAAGACCAAACGTCCACGTCGTGTAGCGGTCGTGGGTGGTGGTGTGGCAGGGATGTCTGCCGCAACCGTGGCCGCAAGTCGCGGTCATGTGGTCACGCTGTTTGAGGCGCAAGCCGATGTCGGTGGTCAGTTCAACTATGCCAAGGTCGTTCCGGGCAAAGAAGAATTTCATGAGACCATCCGCTATTATAAAAAGATGCTCAACAAAACCGGCGTCGAAGTTCGCCTCAACACCCGTATCGATCGCGAACAGTTAGAGCGCGAAGGCTATGACGACGTGATCGTGGCAACCGGCGTGATTCCGCGTAAGCTCAAAGTTGACGGTGCCGACCTGCCCAGCGTTCTGACTTATCCGCAGGTGCTGCAGGGTGCGCCTGTCGGCAACCGTGTCGCCGTGATCGGTGCAGGCGGTATC
>JASLEL010000155.1 GCA_030151145.1 Aquirhabdus sp.
CAACTGACGCAAAGCCCCCAGACGTTCAGTCATACAGACCGCACGATCATACTGATCAGATGCCAAGGCCAGCGCGCCATCTACGCCTGCCCGACAGGCAAAAGACAGCACCGCATTACGCAAGGCACGTTGCCCCATCGCGTCACTGCTATCTACATACGGCACGATGGGCAAAGCATGGTAAGCGTCCACCCAGAAATCCTTCAGCTCAGCCGCAATGGCATTCAACACACCGTCGCGCAAGGCACGCACTGCTGCCGGATCATAATCACGATCAATGCGACTGGCGATAAAGCCCTCAGTCGGGATATCCAAGAGACGCGATGCCAGTAGCGGATCGCGTTTGGCAACGTCAGGCAAGGTTGCCTGCAATGCATCCAAGTACACCTTGGCATCATGACCTTGCAGCAGGATACGCTCCAGTAGTTGCTGTGCCGCCTGCCACTGGTTAAAGCCGTTATTTTCATAACGCATCAGGAAAGCCAAATCAGCATCTTCGTAGGCAAAGTCCAGCAGCACTGGTGCAGAGAAGTCACGCAGCATCGAGACGATCGGACGAGCATTGATATGCTCAAAGACAAAGACCTGCTTGGCCTGATTCAGCATCAGTACACACTCGGTCTCCCCTTGCGCGTCCAGACTTAAGGCCTGCCCGCTTGCGCTATCAAACAGTGCAAGCTTGATCGGGATCGGCAAAGGCTGTGGTGCTGGGTAGTGCTCTTTCTTCGGTGTGGCCTGCGACAGGGTTAGCGTATAGCGGCGGGCATCTGCATCATAGATCCCTTGTCCACTCACCACCGGCGTGCCCGGCTGGCTATACCACGGCAGGAAATTCCACAGATCGGTTCCTGAGCCATCACTTAAGCTGCCGATCAGATCTTCGACCGTCACCGCCTCGCCATCATGACGCAGGAAATACTCATCCGTACCCTTACGGAAATCCTCCTCGCCCAAGAGCGTTGCCATCATGCGTACCACTTCCGCGCCTTTATCGTAGACGGTGGCGGTATAGAAGTTATTAATCTCGACGAAATGATCCGGACGCGGCGGGTGCGATAGCGGTCCTGCATCTTCGGCAAACTGCACCGAGCGCAAACTCGACACATCGTCAATGCGCTGTACTGCAGGCGACTGCAAGGTATCCGAGAAGCTCTGATCACGAAAGACGGTAAAGCCTTCTTTTAGACATAGCTGGAACCAGTCACGGCAGGTAATGCGATTACCCGTCCAGTTATGGAAGTATTCATGCGCGATGGTGGATTTGACATAGAGATTCGATACATCAGTGGTGGTCGCGGGGTCAGACAGCACACAGGAGGTATTAAAGATATTAAGGCCCTTATTCTCCATGGCACCCATATTGAACTGGCTCACCGCCACGATCATATAGTTGTCGAGATCATAAGCACGACCATAGTGCTCCTCATCCCAGACCATCGAGTCTTTCAGCGCCTGCATGGCGACATGACATTTATTAATGTCACGAGCTTCGGTATAGATCTCAAGCGCAACCGTACGGCCTTCCATGGTGGTGAAGGTATCTTTTAAGACAGCAAGGTCACCTGCGACACAGGCAAACAGATAGCTCGGCTTCTTGGTTGGGTCCTGCCAGATGGTATAGTGACGATCCTCGCCTGCCTCACCTGACTCAACCAGATTGCCATTGGCCAGCAAGGTCGGATAGCGCTTGTCTGCTTCAAGCCGCGTGGTAAAGACCGACAGCACATCCGGACGATCTGGATAGAAGGTGATCTTGCGGAAGCCTTCCGGCTCATTCTGCGTGCAATACATGCCACCCGACAGATACAGTCCTTCCAGTTGCGTGTTGCTCTCGGGATGGATGCGTACGATGGTCTTGACCAGACATTGATCCGGCGCGCTATGGATCGTCAGACTCTCGCGATCCAGCACATAGCCTGTCGGGTCCAGTTCGGTCCCATTCAGATAAACGCTGATCAGCTCCAGATCCCGCCCCAAGAGCACCAACTCGCCCTCGTGCAAGCGCTGCATCTCAAGTGTACTGGTAACGATGGTTTCCTGATCAAAGATCTGGATATCCAGATCGATCTGATGAACACTAAAAATCGGCGGCTGGTAGTCTTTCAGATAAATCGTCTGATGTTCGGCAACAGGCTCAGCTTGCAAGGCGCTATTCATGAGAAAACGAACTCCATGACGAATGCCTTCATACCTGCCATTAAAGCCACTTACCGAGGCTTAAGGCCTGACCACACCTTAAGCCTCGGCAGCGACACACAAGGGCGCATGCAAAGCCACGTCAAAAAATAATGTCAAAGATGAGACGAATTTACCAGTAAGTCCACCAAAAAGCTCGGACTTAGACCTGAACTTTCAGCTCATAACCGCCAAATTTACGTAAATTCAACACACCGGTATCCAGCAGCAGATACTGCCCCTTGATGCCGTTCAGTCGTCCATGCACTTCGGGTTTTTTATCAAAATTATGCGCGGTGACTTTCGCCGGATAATGCGTAACGGGATAAGCAAACTCGCGGATACGCGCATCGGGCAGCAAGACCAGCTCATTGCTCTGATCGGCCAGCAGTGCGTCCAACTCAGGCTGATATTTCTCAAGCAGGCGATCACGGATGACCGTCAGATCAATCGGCTCAGCCTCGCTCTTCAGCAGCGCCCGCCAATCGGTCTTGTCGGCGATCTCTTGGGCAAACAGGACTTCGACCAGCCCGGATAGACGGCGGCTATTGACCTGCATGATCGGCAGCGCCTGCGTCGCCCCCTGATCCAGCCAGCGAGTCGGTACCTGCGACAGACGGGTAATGCCGACTTTGGGTGCCGATGAATTGGCGAGATAGACGATATGCGGCTGAAAACACACATCCAGCGCCCAGTCCGGCTCACGGCAGGTGCCTGCAGCAAAGTGACAGGTTTCAGGCTTCATCATGCACATATCGCATGAGGCCTTGGTGATCATGCAGCGATAGCAGTGACCTTGAGAATAGGACTTCGGCGTCTTGGTGCCACACGACAGGCAGTAGATATTGCCCGTCCACGTCAGGGAGATATCGTGACCAATGGCGGAGGTCAGCGGACAATCAAACGGCTCCAGCACCAGATGGTATTCGACACTTTCCGCCAAGGTCCCACGTGCGGTTTCGACCGTTTCGCCGAGACCGGTTCGCATCTTATGGCAAATGCCCTGATATTCCATCCCGCTCTCCTCATCACACCAAACGCAATATTCTAAACCAAGACCACATGATCAACTGCAGAAAATTTCAACAGCTCATGTGACAGAGATGCACAGTAAATGCACACTGATGCAACTTAGCTGCCCGTCCATCAGCCTTAAGTGCGCAGCATGCACCCTGTTTTGGTGCGTCACTTATTCTACAGGCGAAAAAGTTATGCACAGAATTCACCCAACGTTACATGAACGGGCAAAAGCTCGCCTTGGAATTTTATTTCGATATTTTTATACGACCAATCGTATTGACACATACAACTTACTGTTTTTAAACATTTATTTTTGTTGATTAAAAAGTGATCATATTGTTACAGGGCCTTGTCATTCATTGCATTACGGTGTCAAGCATGGAGTTTTCCACCCAGTTATCCACAGCTTTTGTGGACAAGCCGCCAAAGGCTTGCTGCATATAGCGAACAGCATATGACACGATGATGAAAGTCACAAAAAGTTCATTTCAGGTTTAATTTGATGCGTTGATTTTTAAGCGATCAAATACAGATTTTCCGTGTGCGCAAAAACAGACACCCCATATTCAGCGCTATTTATCGCAGAAAAAAAAGCACCAGGACGATACATCCTGATGCTGGTTAATTCTGGCAGCTATTTTCTCATGTTGCGGATCGGATCACAATCCTGAACTGCTGCAATTATGCGCGTTGGCGCGTGATCAGCGGTTTTTTTCCGATAATCATGTCGCGGATACTGCCACGCATATAGCGCAGGAAAACCACCAGCGGTGACAGGGTCGGGTTAGGTTTTTTGCCATGACCGATCGCACGGAACTGCGCAGCGTACCAGATCACCTCCATGACGCCCATCTTGTCAATCGGCGCAATATTGGTCTTGACGGGTTTGACCGCGTATTTGACATTATATCCGGCCACCAGATTGGCTGGCGCATCGGTCTCAACCGC
>JASLEL010000159.1 GCA_030151145.1 Aquirhabdus sp.
CTGATCGGCACTGAAGATGAAGTCGTATCGCCGCAGGCAATGCAGTCGTGGGCTGAGGCCAAACAACTGGATCTGGTAGAAGTGGCAGGCAGTGGGCATTTTTTTCATGGGCATTTGCCCGAAATCGGTTTAGCGTTGGAGCGTCGTTTTCCATGAATGTATCGATCGAGGAGACAGGAGCAGAAGTCCTGAGTCCGGCAACCCGCTATCAGGCCGCCTTAGATAGTGGTCTTTTTGTCCCGGATGAGGAGCAGGCCAATGCGGTTTTTATTCTCGATCAGCTCCATCAGCAGCTCATGCTGCGCTATGAGCAGGCACAGGGTTTCCGCTTTCGTCGTATGCCACCGCCACAGGGCGTGTACATGTGGGGTGGGGTCGGGCGCGGCAAGACTTGGCTGATGGACCAGTTTTATGAATCGATCAGTTTTAGACGTAAGCTGCGCATGCATTTCCATCACTTCATGCAGCGCGTGCATAAAATGCTCAATAGCCTGCAAGGCCAGCAAGACCCGCTGGAGTTGGTGGCCGATCAGATCTATAAAGAAGCCATCGTTATTTGCTTTGATGAATTCTTTGTCAGCAATGTAATTGATGCCATGATTCTGGGCGATCTATTTGGCATGCTCTTCAAGCGGGGCATAACGCTGGTGGCGACCTCAAATATCGCCCCTGATGGCCTGTACAAGAACGGTATCCATCGTGACCGTTTCCTGCCAGCGATTGCGTTGCTACAGGAGCGTTGCACGGTACTGAATGTCGATTCGGGCATTGATTATCGTCTACGGGTACTCAAGCAGGCGCATCTGTACTGTTCGCCCTTGTCTGCTCAGAATGAGGCGTGGCTGGCTGAGCGTTTTCAGGCATTGAGCAGTCAGCATCCCATCTTAAGTGACGAGATCGTGATCAATGATCGTCAGGTAGCCGTCTGTGGACGGACGGATGATCTACTCTGGTGTAACTTCGATGAACTGTGTCTGAAGCCCCGCAGTGCCGCAGATTTTATTGAGCTGGCCAAACTGTATAACACGGTACTGGTCGGCAATGTGCCGGTATTGAATGATCAGATTGCCGATGCGACCCGACGCTTTGTCTATCTGGTCGATGAGTTCTATGATCGCCGCGTCAAACTGCTGGTCACCGCTCAGCAATCCATCCTGGAGCTATACGAAGGCGAGAAGCTGGCTTTTGAAATCCAGCGGACGCGGTCACGCCTGCTTGAGATGCAGTCGGATGACTATCTGATGGAAGCACATCGGACACAGGACTGATCCAATCCTCATGGCCGTCGCTTGCGATGCTAACTTATTCTTAAATCAGATAACCATATGATCACGATCAATACATTGGAGCAGCTAACCTCTGGACAAATACACGGATGTCAGCGAATTGATCTGGCTTGTGGTTTGACGACCTTTCCCCAGCAAATCTTTGATCATGCTGAGACGCTTGAAATTCTGAATCTGTCAGGCAATGCACTCCGCGTATTGCCCGATGATCTGCATCGCCTGACAAAGCTGCGCATCCTGTTTTGCTCGGGCAATCAGTTTACGCACTTGCCTCCTGTACTGGGACGATGTGCGAATCTCTCGATGATCGGCTTTAAGTCCAATCAGATCTCTGAGGTGCCGCCTGATGCCTTGCCGGCATCGCTGCGTTGGCTCATCCTGACCGATAATCAGATCGAAGCATTACCAGAGTCCATTGCGGCCTGTATTCATCTACAGAAGCTCATGCTGGCGGGTAACCAACTGAGCCAGTTGCCTAAAGGGCTGGCATCATGTCAGAAACTGCAACTGCTGCGGATCTCCTCCAATCATCTGACCAGCGTACCGGATGAATTGCTCAGTCTGCCTGAACTGGCCTGGCTTGCACTTGCAGGCAATCCCTGCATGAATGGATCTTCGCCATCAAGCCAGATCCCGACGATACTTTGGTCAGAATTACAGATCCAGCATCGCTTGGGCGAAGGTGCCTCGGGGCAGATTTATCAGGCCATCAATACGCAGGGTGGACGGAGCGATGCCGTTGCGGTCAAACTCTTTAAAGGTCAGATGACCAGTGATGGATTGCCCAAGGATGAGATGGCAGCGAACCTAGCCATGGGGACGCATCCACATCTGCTCGCGGCGATTGCGCAAGTGAAGCAGCATCCAGAGGGACTAGAGGGATTGGTCTTGCCTTTGCTAGATCAACATTTTAAAAATCTGGCAGGACCGCCCAGCTTTGAGAGCTGTACACGTGATGTCTATACCACGGACGTCAGATATCCGCTGGATACCGTGATCAGCATCGCCACGGCCATCGCTCAAGCAATGGCACATCTGCATGCGCGTGGGATCCTGCATGGCGACCTCTATGCGCACAATATCCTTTATCGGACCATGGATGACGGTACGGTGGACTGCATGCTGGGCGACTTTGGCGCGGCAACATTGATATCAGGCCTAGACCGTCATCAGCAGGAGATGCTAAACCGCCTAGATGTGCTGGCTTATGCCTATCTGCTGGAAGAATTGCTGGTACGCTCGGACTCTGATGCAAATATATCAGTGGTCGAACGGCTCTGGGAGATACAGCGTTGCTGTGTCAATCCGCAGACTCTAGATCGGCCAGCATTTAGTGCCATACTGGACATGCTGAAATCTATTGGCGATATTCACTCAGCGTCAGTTGAGATATAAAGCCTCACACGACAGTTACCCACAATCATGATGATGGGCCGGGTCAGCGTACAACAACAAAAAAGATGTGCCGATTTGGCAGAAAGCTACCGAATGCTGTCTTCTGCCGCGTGCTAGACTCAGAAAAATATGAAGAAAATTGTCGATCGCGCCCCATTTCGCCCCAAAAAGAAGCGTATTTGCGCCATATATCGGGGACCGATGATCGCTTTTGGTGCCAGTTAGGGGTGCACGATCAGTGTGCACAGCAAACACGGTGGTGCTCACATGAAGTGCATCCCGCTATCAAGGCTGGATTTATAAAGTCACCTCACAAAACTATAAAATATTGATTATTATAATATTTAATTAAAACTCATGATCTCATCGATTTAGAAATATCACCTTAACCGACTTAAAACACAAGTTGGCACACTTCATGCTTATATCTAGACAAGTGGTCTGATCAGGATCCCAAGCGTGATATTGCAACTCTCCCTTGCGCAAGGTCTTGTACGTTTGACAGTTGATTGGCAGTCGTGAAAATGAGTCGGGTTTCACGCTGTTTTTATAGAGCAAAGGCGCTCATACCAGTTTTGGTATGAGCGCCTTTGTGTTTTTAAGGCTGATAGTCACAGGTATCGCAGGTACGGATATGCAACATCTCCAGACATTGACGCAGACAGGATCCGGTGTAGAAGCGAATCATGGCCATCTGACCGTGGCGGCTCAGAAACCGCGCCTGGTCGTGATCGGCAATGGCATGGCAGCCATGCGTACGGTCGAAGAACTGCTGCATCTGGAGCAGGATCTGTACCAGATCACGGTGATCGGTCGCGAGCCACATGGCAACTATAACCGCATCATGCTGTCACCCGTGCTGGCAGGCGAAAAAGCCTTTGATGACATCATGCTACACACCCCTGAATGGTATGCGGCACAAGGCATTACCCTGATTTCAGGTGTTACCGCAGAGTCGGTCCATCGTAAGCGCCGGGAAGTGACCTTGAGTAATGGTCAGGTACTGGGCTATGAGCGCCTGCTGGTCGCGACCGGGTCCAATCCATTTGTGATTCCGATGCCGGGCCATGAGCATCCAGCCGTATTTCAGTTCCGGGATATCGAGCACGTCGAAAGCATTCTGGATTACGCCAGCCAAATTGGCGATCAACGCGCCATCGTGCTGGGCGGTGGGTTGCTCGGCCTTGAGGCCGCCAACGGCTTGGCCAAACGCGGGGTCAAAGTCGTCGTCGTCAATGATGTGGACTATCTCCTGAACCGCCAGTTGGATCGCGAAGCCGCAGGTCTGCTGCAAGCCGAAATGGAAAAACGCGGCATCGAGTTTGTCATGGGTGTGAAGAGTGATCACATCGTGATTGATGACGCTGGCAATTTCGTTGGCTTGGCCTTCAAGGATCGTGACCTTTTGTCAGGCGCCATGCTGGTGATGGCAGTCGGCGTGCGCCCCAATGTGGCATTGGCGAAAGCCATGGGTCTGCAGGTCGAGCGTGCCATCCTGACCAATGACACCATGCAGACCTCTGATCCGCGTGTGTATGCCGTAGGTGAGTGCGTTCAGCATCGGGGCGCGCTGTTTGGTCTGGTCGCACCGCTGTTTGATCAGGCCAAGGTCTGTGCCAGCCATCTGGCGGAGCATGGTCTGCGTCGCTACGTACAGAAAGCGACGGCCACCACGCTGAAAGTCACTGGCGTCAATCTGTATTCCGCTGGCGATTTTAGTGGTAACGGCAGTGAGGCCATTGTCCTGCGCGATCCGAGTCAAGGCGTATACAAAAAACTGTTTTTTAAGGGTAATAAATTGGTGGGTGCAGTGCTGTACGGCGATACGCAAGATGGAGTCGCCTATTTTGATCTGATTCAGCGGGGTGTAGATGTATCGATGAGCCGTAGCACATTGATGTTTAACCCCAACGTGACAGGAGCAACCCATGCCAACTGATATGACTGTGTATGCAGACCGCGTGGTGCCGGGTACTACCGTTAAGACGACTTGTGCTTATTGTGGCGTGGGCTGCGGTGTACTGGCGACGGTGGATCGTGAGCGTCATTTTGCCATTACGGGTGATGAGGCACATCCTGCTAATTTTGGCCGTTTGTGTGTCAAAGGTTCTGCACTGGGTGAAACTGTCGGTACTGAAGGTCGCCTGCTGTATCCTGCCATAGGCGGCGTCCGTGCGACGTGGGACCAAGCAACGGGCTACATCGCTGAACAACTGCAGGATATCGTCGCCAAGTTTGGTCCTGAGTCAGTCGCGTTCTACGTGTCGGGTCAGTTCCTGACTGAAGATTATTATGTGGTCAATAAACTGGCCAAGGGCTTTATCGGTACCGCCAATGTCGATACCAATTCACGCCTGTGTATGTCGTCGGCAGTCGCCGGGCATAAACGCGCCTTCGGTACCGATACCGTCCCGAACAGCTATGTGGACTTCGACGCGGCAGATCTGTTGACCTTTGTCGGCTCCAATGCCGCCTGGTGCCATCCGATCCTGTATCAGCGTATCAAGAAAGCGAAAGCAGAACGTCCCGGTATGAAGATCGTATCCATCGATCCACGCAAGACCGACACCAATGAAATCGTCGATCTGCATTTGCCAATCAAATCAGGCACCGATGTGCTGCTGTTCAACTATCTGCTGGTACAAGTGGCCACAAGTTCGGCATGTGATCATGACTATATTGCGGCCTATACCGATGGTCTGGACGAGGCACTCAAGGCTGCGGAAGCAGATGTCGCCATGGGCGATGTGGCAACTCGTCTGGGTGTCAGTCCTGAAGCACTTGCGACTTTCGTTGAATGGTTTGTCGCAACACCAAAAGCCATGACCCTGTTCTCCATGGGTGTGAACCAAAGCGGCCAAGGCACGGATAAGGTCAATGGCATTATCAATGTGCATCTGGCGACCGGTCGGATTGGTAAAGAAGGCGCAGGACCATTTTCGCTCACGGGTCAGCCGAATGCCATGGGTGGTCGTGAAGTTGGCGGCCTCGCCAATATGTTGGCTGCGCATCTGGAGATTGGCAATCACGACCATCGTGCACTGGTACAGGATTTCTGGCAGTCACCGACCATCATTACGGAGGCGGGCCTCAAAGCCGTGGATCTGTTTGACTCTGTCGCAAGTGGCAAGGTCAAAGCAGTCTGGATTATGGCGACCAACCCGATCGTGTCGATGCCGAATGCCGATGCGGTGCGCGAAGCACTGGCGAATTGCCCACTGGTGATCGTATCCGAAGTAATGGCCGATACCGACTGTACCCGCGTCGCAGATGTGGTGCTGCCGGCTCTCGGCTGGGGTGAGAAAGACGGCACAGTTACCAACTCTGAACGCCGCATCTCGCGTCAACGTGGTGTGTTTCCTGGTCTGGGCGAGAGCCGTCCCGACTGGTGGGCGCTGGCGCAAGTGGCACAAAAAATGGGCTATGCCGGTTTTGACTACGCCTCAGCACATGATGTGTTTATCGAACATGCCGCTTTGTCCGGGGTCAAGAATACCGAAGGTGCCGTACTGCGTGACTTCGATATCTCTGCGCTTGCAGGCTTGAGTCTGGATGAATATGACGCGCTTGAGCCGATCCAATGGCCGATACGCATCAAAGATGGCAAGCCTGTAGGGACCGAACGTCTGTTTGCAGAAGGCCAGTTCTATACCGATAACCGTCGCGCCAAGATCGTACCGATCCGTCACATGGAGACTGGTTATCACAAGAGTGCAGCCTATCCGTATGCGCTGAACACCGGCCGCGTACGCGATCAATGGCATACGATGACCCGGACCGGGCTGACTGCACGTCTGACGCGTCATATCGGTGAGCCCTTTGCCGAATTGAATCCGGCTGATGCCGAGGCTTTGGGTGTGGTGCAGGGCGATATCCTGAAGATTCAAAGTGCTTGGGGACAGGCACTGGCCCGCGTGATCGTCAACGACGGTCAGCAAGTCGGCATGGTCTTTGTACCCATTCACTGGAATGGCGTGAACAGCACCTTAAGCCGCATCGGTGCGGTGGTCAATCCGGTGGTGGATCGTGTATCTGGTCAGCCCGAGTGCAAACACACGCCAGTCGCACTCAAGAAAGCCCATGTCAATCTGCATGGCTTTCTGATGACGCAAAGCGCTATCCCGCTGCTGGATGCCGACTATGCGGTGAATGTCCGTACCATGAACGGTTTCCGTCAGGAGTTCGCCTCGCATATCGAGGAAGTAACCGAGTTTTCGGAAAACGGCGTGGACTGGCTGACCACACTGGTCGATGTGCCATTTGGCACTGAGCGGCTGGAATACATTGATCTGGCCCAAGGCGTCATCCGTCTGGCTTGGGTTCATGAGCTGAAGCTGGTGGCCTTTGCAGCGCTGGCACTCGCGGTTAAAACGCCTGAAGGACAGGGTGATGTACGGGAACTCGTCCCCGCACGCGCATGGCTCGATGATCAGTTGGGACAAGAAATCAGTAGCGTGACACGCCGGACGATCCTGTCGGGTATGCCAGCCGATCCCGCATCCGATGTCGGTCCGATTGTCTGCTCGTGCTTTAGCGTCGGTCGCAACACGATCAATCGTGCCATCTGCGAGCAGAAGCTGCAGACCGTAGCCGAGGTTGGACAATGCCTGAAAGCGGGTACCAACTGCGGATCGTGTCAGAGTGAGATTTTCCGCCTGCTGGAGCAGGCCAACAAAGCGGCTGCGGCCGGGTAGTGGGGTTACTCATCAGGGTCTTAAGCCGTGATGAACATTAAGTTGTTATTCATTTTTCAAGATGGTCAAGTGGTACGGAGTCAGATATGCGTATAGTCGTCGTGGGTCATGGTATGGTGGGTCATCGCTTTGTAGAAGTGCTTGCACGCGATGCCTCTGCAGTCAATCTTGCTGCTGGACTTGAAGTCACAGTGCTGTCGGAAGAGCATTTGCCGGCATATGATCGCGTACAGTTGACGTCTTATTTTTCGGGTAAGACCGTCGATGATCTGTGTCTGGTGCGTCCGAATTTCTTTGAAGAAACCGGCTTTAAGCTGCACTTGGGTAAAGCCGCCACCGAGATCGATCGTGCAGCCAAGACGGTGACGACCACTGCCGGTGAGAAGATCCCTTATGACAAGCTGATTTTGGCAACGGGCTCCTATCCCTTTGTACCGCCGCTGCCGGGTAAAGATCGCGAAGACTGTCTGGTCTATCGTACGATCGACGATCTGGAAGCCATGAAAGCCAGTGCCAAGACTTCCAAAGTCGGTGTGGTAGTCGGTGGTGGTTTGCTGGGTCTGGAAGCGGCCAAAGCGATCAAAGACTTGGGCCTTGAGACCCATGTCGTCGAGTTTGCACCGCGTCTGATGGCAGTACAGATCGATGACGGTGCAGGCAAAGTGCTGAAAACCAAAATCACCAATCTGGGTGTTGGCATTCACCTGAGCAAAAACACCACCGAAATCGTGGATGGCGAAACACATCGTCACCGCATGAACTTTGTCGATGGTTCACATCTTGAAACCGACATGATCGTCTTCTCGGCAGGTATTCGTCCACGCGATGAGCTGGCACGTCAGGCCGGTCTGAATGTCGGTCCGCGTGGTGGTATCGCCATCAACAATGATTGCCAAACCAGCGATGCCGATATCTATGCCATCGGCGAGTGTGCGCTATGGGATGGTCGTATCTATGGTCTGGTCGCACCCGGCTATCAGATGGCCGAGACCGCCGCCCACAGCATTATCACCCATGAAAAGAAAAAAGAGTTCTTGGGTGCCGACATGTCCACCAAGCTCAAACTCATGGGTGTGGATGTGGCCTCGATTGGTGACGCACACGCCACAACAGCTGGTGCACAAAGCTTTGTCTACGTCGATGAGCCCAACGAAGTCTACAAAAAACTCGTGATCTCGAAGGATGGCAAAAAACTGCTCGGTGCCGTGCTGATCGGGGATGTCGAAGCCTACGGCGGCTTGCTGCAGCTCATGCTGAACGACATGGATCTGCCAGAGAATGCCCAAGCGCTGATCCT
>JASLEL010000008.1 GCA_030151145.1 Aquirhabdus sp.
CCCTTGCGCTGGCATAGTCAGGGCTGGACGGCGCTGGCGGAGGGGCAGAGCATCGTCGGTGGCCTCTTGGGGGGACTGCTCGGGGTTGAGATCACCAAAGCGATTCTGCGTACACCGGCTTCAACGGGCGACGACTTTGTCTGGCCCTTGATCGTCGGGATGAGTGTCGGGCGTATCGGCTGCTTTCTGGCGGGCCTGCACGATGGGACGTTTGGCAATGCCACGACGCTACCTTGGGGTATGGACTTTGGGGATGGTATTGCCCGGCATCCGACCCAGCTCTATGACATCGTCTTTGTCTGGCTGATGGGCTGGCTGCTCTATGCGGTTCGTGATGTGCTCCGGCGCGAGTCTGGACTGTCGTTCAAGATTTATCTGGCGGGCTATCTCGCCTGGCGGCTGTGGGTGGATGGTATTAAGCCTGTTCCCTATGCCTATGCATGGGGGATGTCGGGCATTCAGTGGGTGTGTCTTATCGCGCTGGCACTGTATCTGCCCCTACTGCTGCGTCAGGGGTTACGCCTGCGAGTGCGTCGATCAGAACAAGAAGCTCAGCAGGTTTCGATACGTTGACTGCGTTTGCTGAATCAGTGCGTTGATCAACGATGTAAATAATGAACATGGATGCGAGGGCCACACAATGGCAAAGGTCAGACCTTATCTGTTTTATGATACGACAAGCTCGGTGTGCAGTACCTGCCTCTATCCGGTTGAAGCCAAGATCATCATCAAGGATGAGCAGGTCTATATGGATAAATGGTGCCCGACCCATGGGGTCGAGCGCGTGCTGGTGATGGATGATGCCGCCTACTACCGGCAGTGCCGCGAGGTCTATATCAAGCAGCCCGAGATGGCGCAGCATTTCTCGACATCAATGCAGTATGGCTGTCCGTATGACTGCGGGCTGTGTCCAGATCATATGCAGCACTCTTGCCTGACTGTGGTCGAGATCACAGATCACTGCAATCTGGCGTGTCCCGTCTGCTATGCCGGAAGTGGTCCCGAGCGCCAGAGCTATCGCAGTCTGGATGAGGTGCGGCGCATGTTTGAGACCATCATCCGCAGTGAAGGCGAGGCGGATGTGGTGCAGCTGTCGGGTGGTGAGCCGACCATTCACCCACAGTTCTTTGAGATTCTGGATCTGGCGCGGCAGTATCCGATCAAGCATCTGATGGTCAATACCAATGGCCTGCGTATCGCCAATGATCCTGAGTTTGTGTCGCGGCTGGCCAGCTATGCACCGGCACTGGAGATCTATCTGCAGTTCGACTCCATGCATGATGAGCGTTTGCAGGTCCTGCGCGGGGCGAACCTCAATAAGACACGACAGGCGGCATTGGCAGCTCTGGATGCGGTCAATCTGTCGACCACATTGGTCGTGACGGTCAAGAAGGGGCTGAACGATGATGAGATTGGCGCGATCATTCAGGAGGGTTTGCGCCATCGGGCCGTGCGTGGAGTCACCTTTCAGCCCATACAGGATGCCGGGCGGGTCGAGGACTATGATCCTAAGCTGCATCGTCTGACGGTATCCGAGATCCGGCGCAAGATTGCCGAGCAGTCCGACCTCTTTACCTTGGCCGATATCGTACCGGTGCCGTGTAATCCCGATACACTCGCCATGGGCTATGCGCTACGGCAAAAGGATGCTCTGGGGCAGGCGACACCGCTCACGCGCTATATTGATCCTGAAGTGCTGGTCAGCAGTAGTCAGAATACCATTGTCTTTGAGCGCGACGAGTCTTTCCGGCAGAAGGCGCGTGATCAGCTCTTTCGCGTCATGAGTACCAATCACTCACCAGAGTCGCAGGCCAATTGCTTAAGTGAGCTGCTGTGCTGTCTGCCGCAGATCGATGCGCCGGATATCGGTTACGATCAGGTGTTTCGCGTCATGATCGTCCAGTTCATGGATGCCTATGGGCTGGATATCCGTAGTCTCAAGAAGTCGTGCATCCACTTTGCCACGCCGGATGGGCAGTTGATTCCATTTGAAAGCTACAACCTGTTTTATCGCGATGGCCGACGGCAGAAGCTGGAGGAGATTCGGGCCGTATTGGGTCAGGGCTTTCAGGCGCGTAAGGCGAATCGCATTCTCTGAGTGCGGAGCCCTACCAGATGAGCTGTTGATCTGGTTTTGATCAATGATCGGCTTAAGGCGAGCCGTGGATCAGCACGTTGGCGGGGCAGGTGGACTTGAGGTAAGCCGGGCAGACATCGTACTGGCCTTGCGTGGTATAGCAGGAGCGAATCTCGGTCAGGACCGGCGTGTCGTGAGCTGAGTCTGGTGTACAGCGCAGCAGGATGCTTTTTTCGGTCAGGCCGGGGTTGAGCTGTTGCAGGCGGTTGATGATATATGCCTTACTCAGGACAGTATCGCGCGGCGAGGCGAGCTCGGACGGGACTTTCAGCCGCTGGGCGTAGGTGGCGATGGTGCGGAAGTAGGTGGACGATGTCATGCCCGTGCAGGAGCCGTTTTTCTCCCAGTCTTCATCGCGCAGCTGTTTGTCCGGCATCACGCGCTCGACGACGCGCTCTTGCAGTGGCGACAGATTGGTGGGTTCGCGGCTACAGTTTTCCAGTCGTTTGCCGTTGTTACGCTCAGCCTGCAGGCTGGAGATGGTCAGGGTGAAGCCATCCTGACATTGACGGAGTTTTTGCATCTCCGGGTCTAGTGCGCATACAGCCGGGGTCATACGGATGATCAGCGTAAAGCTGGAAGGGGGCGGAGCGACGCCGTCTTCGGCATAGGCGCGGGTCAGGAGCAGCGGACTGATACAGATGCTTGCCAGTAGACTCAGCAGCATATAAGCCGAGGCACTGAGGCGGTGGGGCAGGCGTGCACTGATCTTGCGTGCACACCAGTGTCCGAGATGGCGCAGCGCATTTATCGGCATACACCGAGAGACAGTGTTTACCAGAGCAGCACTGATGCGCTCGGTTGCAAGATGACTTGGCAAAAAACTGCTCATTCCCTCACGCCTTAACGGTTGCATCGACATCGGGTGACTCGACATTGGGTGATACGGTGAATCGATATAAACCTGAATCCTCTGACGACATAAGGCCAGATACAGCGATCAGGATGAGCGCCATAGGCCGACAAGCTGCGGTATAGAGGTCTTCAGTGTGACAATCTGTCAAGAAAATAGCCCGCTTCCCCGTACGACATCACGATGTACCACATGATTGACATGTTCCCTGTGATCCCCAGCGGTCTTTGAATATTGGTGTATATCCACGACAGTGAGGTCCTGTCATAGCACATCAGACAGGTCCATGACACCAGCCTATTGTAGAGGCTGCTAATGTTAAACAGTAGCTTGTGTTTGTAGATGATCCGTACACTTGCGCGATTGCGGTGCATACTTTTGGTCACTTTGGGTGCTGAAGTGAGCCTAAGTTTGTCCTTCCGTGTCACTTCGTCCGCTTTGCTGTGCAATCAGCATGCCATAGTGGCGATCACGCGGTCATGATGGTGCAGGATTGTTCCCGTTGTGACTTGGCCATCATGGACCGACGATGTCGCTGCCCCCTTGTACGTCAATTTTTCCCATCCGTTTCGACAGCGACTGCTCGCCCTGATTAAAGATCAGTCCGTAATGGATGGTATTGGTCATGACTTTCTTGACGTAATCCCGGGTCTCAAGGAACGGGATGCTCTCGGTATACTGGTCTGCAGGCAGAGGCGAGCTGGCAGGCTGCCAGCGCTTGGCGCGCAGTGGACCGGCGTTGTATCCCGCGGTCGCTAGTACGGCCTGATTACCCAACTGACCGTAAATGTGATTGAGATAGAACGTGCCATAGCGGATGTTGGAATCCATGCTGGTCAGTGCACCGGCGCGATAGGGCTCGCCGAGGCGTGCCGCGACCCAGCGCGCGGTGGAGGGCATGACCTGCATGAGGCCGCCTGCGCCGACATTGGAGTGGGCATTCATGACAAAGCGGCTCTCCTGACGGATCAGGCCGTAGACCCAGGCGGGATCAAGTCCGATCTGCTGGCAATAGCGCTCAGTGATGTCGCGGAACGGGGTCAGGAAGCGCAACTGATCGTTATGCAGTGTGACGGTCTTCTCGGCGGCATAGATTGCACGGTCATACCAGCCGATCTTGTTGGCCTGATCGGCAGCCGCCAGAATCATACCGTCATCCTGCTTCAGGTACGCCTGCCGGACGGCCCAGTTCCATTCACGGTTGGCGTATTCGGCATCGGCGTCAATGTTGCGCAGGGTA
>JASLEL010000193.1 GCA_030151145.1 Aquirhabdus sp.
TAAAGATATACAGATTGGCCGCTTGGGCAGAATGAATGCTGAGGAGAAATAACAATGCCGTGATGCCGGGCAGGTGCCGGCGGGCTGTCAAGTGAGTACGGTTGCCGTCCAAAGTCGGTTTCACGCGTGTTATTTCCCTGATCCATCTGAGGCGTATATGCCTGTCTCAATCATCTGCAATGCTGGCATGTCGCCGAGATATTGCTGCGTGTATTCATCCTGACCCATTTTAGCAGTCTTTTTGTACACAGGCGAGAGGGTGGTACATTTTGTGGTGTTGTTTAGGGCTGTTTAGGCGCTATTCAGAGCGGAGGGTTAGACAATCAGGCGGCGCGGACGTGGCGACAGCCGTGTAAACAGCTCATAGCTCAAGGTGCCGGCAGCGCGAGCGATCTGATCCACATCAAGGCCCGCGCCCCAGAGGATGACCAAATCACCAAGCTCAGGAGCCTCTGGCAGATCGGTCAGATCGACCGTCATCATATCCATGCTGACCCGACCAATCACGGGTACGGGATGACCATTGATCAGCACTTTGCTATCCGTGACCACCCGTGGATAACCATCGCCATAGCCCATGCCGATCACCCCCAGACGGGTCGAGCGGGTGGTGGTATGACGCGAACCATAACCAACGGCAACCCCAGCAGGCAGATCATGCAGGGCGATGATCTGCGTGCTTAAGGTCATGACGGGCTGCAGCCCTAGATCGTGTGCCGGAATATGCGCAAAGGGCGAGGAACCATACAGCATGAGACCCGGGCGTACCCAGTTAAAATGCACTTCGGGCCACTGGATCAGGGCGGCTGAGTTGGCAAACGACGCCTCGATGGGGTCTAAGCGCTGCTTCATCTGCATAAAGCAGTCAATCTGGGCGGCATTCAGTGGATGCTCAGGCTCATCGGCATTGGCGAAATGTGACGTCAGGATCAACTGATAGCCTGCAGCACGCAGATCGCGGGCAATAGGTTCGACTTGATCCAGTGCCAGCCCCAGCCGGTTCATACCGGTATTGATCTTAAGCCAGATTGGGATCTCGGGCTGAGGTGACTTGAGCGCCCACTCGACCTGCTGGGCCTGATGGATCACGCATTGGGCATTCATCTGCGGCAGTTGTTGCCATTCATCCAGACTAAAGACGCCTTCGATCAGCACGATGGACTGCGTGTTGCCCATGGCGCGGATATCCAGCGCTTCCTGAAAAGTCGCGACCCCAATGGCATCGGCATCTGCGAGTGCAGCCAGCGCCACATCCAGTCCATGACCATAGGCATTGGCCTTGACCATGGCAAGCACGCGGCTATGGGGGGCATAGCTGCGGACGCGCTTGAGGTTATGTGTCAGTGCTTGGGTGCTTAAGGTGGCGCGTGCGTCCCGCATATGAGTTTCCTGTGATCAAGAGGAGGCTGCAGCGTAAGGCAGGGTAAAGATTTTTGACGTGCAATAGCTTATTTGACCAGACGGTCCAATGCAAGAGGCCGTCTGTCATCCGCCATTATTCGTCATCCTCAGGACGATAGTATTCCGGCGACAGATTGGTAAAGCGCGAGAATTGTCCTTGGAATGCCAGTCGCACGGTGCCGATAGGACCATTACGCTGCTTGCCGATGATGATCTCAGCAGTGCCCATGTCTTTGGACTCTTTGTTATAGACTTCATCGCGATAGATGAACATGATCAAGTCGGCGTCCTGCTCGATCGCACCCGACTCACGCAAGTCAGACATGACGGGGCGTTTGTTCGGACGGTTTTCAAGGGAGCGGTTGAGCTGTGACAGGGCGATCACGGGACAATTCATCTCTTTGGCCAGTGCTTTTAAGCTGCGTGAGATTTCCGAGATTTCATTGACGCGATTATCACCGAGTCCGGGTACGCGCATCAGCTGCAGGTAGTCGACCATGATGGCACCGATCTGGCCGTTGTGTTGTTTGGCGATGCGACGGGCGCGGGCGCGCAGCTCACTGGGTGGCAGGGCTGAGGAATCGTCGATATACAGATGCTTGCCCTGTAGCTGTCCCATGGCACTGGTCAGGCGTACCCAGTCACCTTCTTCCAGACGTCCTGAACGCAGGCGAACCTGATCAATCGCGCCAAAGGACGAGAGCAGACGCACGGCGATCGAGTCGGCGGGCATTTCCATGGAGAAGACCAGCGCAGGCAGGTTGCTGCCAAACAGCACGTGCTCGACCAGATTCATGGCAAAGGTGGTCTTACCCATACTGGGACGGGCCGCAACGATGATCAGGTCGCCGCGCTGCAAGCCCAGTGTTTTATTGTCCAGTTCAAGAAAGCCGGTGGTAAGGCCGGTGATGTTGCCTTCGTTGCTCTGCAGCTCTTCGACCTTGTGGATGACAGTCTTGAGTACGCTGGTGATGCCTTTGGGTCCGCTTTCACGGTTGCTACTGTGCTGTTCATTGATGGCGAAGATCTTGCTTTCGACCATATCCAGAATGTCAGTGATGCCCTGACCCTGCGGGTCATAGGCGGTATAGAGCATGTCGTTACCCACGGCGATGAGATCACGCAAGATGGCGTGTTCACGTACTTTGGCGGCATAGGCGGGTAAGTTAAACAGACTGACCGGACTCTCGGTCAAAAGCTGCATGAGATATTCTTCACCGCCAGCATCGGCCAAAATGTGCTGGCTTGAAAGCCAGTCCTGTACCATCATCGCGTCATAGGGCATATTGGCAGCAGACAGATGGCTGATGGCTTTAAAGATCAGGCGGTGGCGGCCCGAGTAGAAGGAGTTCTCAAGCAGACTTTCACCGATCTGCTCCCAGGACTCGGCGATGGTCATCAGCGCGGCGAGTACGGCCTGCTCCATCTGCATGCTGTGTGGCGGCACACGTGGCTCATGACCGGGACCATCATTGACCGGGCGGTTTTTTTGTTGACCTTGGGCACTACCATTCGGTCGTGTGCGGCGGGGCGAGTCGGGGGAGGCGGGCATGTTCTAACCTGAATCAATGCAATATGTCGCGATCTGAGATCGCGCGATGATGCGATTGCAAAACGATAAATCCAAGGGACAAGCATAACCTGAATCCACCCTGCATGGCAGTAGAAATATTCGGCATCGTATGTAAACATCTGCGCGAAGTCCGAGGATACGACCTGAGAAGGTTGCCTCAATCAGGTGCTGAAAAACTCATCCTGTTGTTTTATTGTCATTTTGGTGTGAGAAGCTCATACTGCATTACAGAATTTTTTCTAATTTCAGGACTTTCGATATGAGCTATCGTATTGCTAAGGTAAGTGCAGCTGTCGCAGTCGCGTTAGGGGCGTTTTGGGCCGGGAGTACATGGTATGGCGGCCACGAAATTGTCGGAATTTATCCTGAGGCTGCGGCCCAACTCAAGGAGCAGTTGGGTGATCAGGTCAAATTTGTCATTACCCATCAGCAAACCGGTTTTTTACACAGCCGGGTGGATTGGGCTGTGACCTGGCAGCCTGATCCCTGCACACCTGACAAGACGTTGTCTCTACATGGTTATGATGATATCGACAATGGTCCTATACCATCTGGTGGATGGGGGCGGGCGACGACACATATCATCTGGCCGCAAGAGATTCAGTCGGAGCTTGCTGCCGCTTTTAACCGTCAGGAGCCGCTGACGCTCGTCTCGACGGTCAGCCTGTTGGGGGTCGTGACGTCTACGGTGACGAGCCCGGTTGCGCACTGGGAGGGCGACAGTATGACGCTGGAGTGGCACGGGCTAGAGAGCACGATGACGCGTAATCTGCGCAATGATCATGTCTCGATTCATGTGTCTGCGCCCGGCTTGGAAGTCAGCGATCCACGGCAGGCGATGAATATGTCGCTTGAGCAGGTGGGCTATGATTTTAATGGAACCATGGTGCCGCAAGGCTTAAGTACCGGTGAGGGGAAACTGGCGATCAAGTCCTTTGAACTATCTCATCCCAAAGGGCAGTTCGGTGCAACCGGGATTCAGATCAGCTCGAAGGCGACCAATGAGAATGGTTTCTATGGCATGAATCTGCGCTATCTTGTGGATGCGGTGCAACATCAGCAGGAGCCAGTCGGTAAGTTTGATCTGGCGCTGGATGTGCAGCATGTGGATGCAAAAGGTCTATCACTCCTGATCAAGGCGTTGAACCATCTGAGTGGTCAGTGCAAACCGTCCAGAGAGCCGGTGCTGACGGCGATGCAGCCGATCCTGCAAAAAGGCATGTCAGTCAAGCTCGATCATCTCGACATCGACATGCTGGATGGTAAGGCCCATGCCGATGCGACGGCGGTACTGCCTGCACTGTCGGCGGAGGAGTCGCGTGATCCTAAAGCATTCATGAACCGGGTGACTGTGGATGGCTCTGCCAAGGTCACGCTGCCACTGCTGCAGAATATGTTTAAGCTGCTAAGCGGGCCACAGGCGGCGAATTTGTCTCCCGAGCAACTGGCGGCGATGGTCGATCAGATCATGGCAAAGCCTCTGGCACAGGGTCTCGTGGTCAAGTCTGAAGATGGCTTTACCAGTCATTTGGCGGTGCAGCAGGGACATCTGCTGGTCAACGATATCGCGCTTAAATAAACAGCGACATGTCGGATCTCCGGCGTCAGGCTTGACGTCGGGTGAGCAAAGCGGAAGCATGAGGCAATAAAACATGGGGCAATAAAAAAGGTACGCAAGCTGCGTACCTTTTTTATGGATCGGAATCGAGATGATCCCGAACGGTACAGATTACTCTGCGATGATGGTGACCAGCACTTCGGCAGTCACATCATGGTGTACCTGAATGGCCACATGGAATTCACCAGTGTGACGCAGGGCGCCGTTAGGCAGGCGCACTTCGGATTTGTCTACTGGATGACCCGATGCAGTCAGGGCATCAGAGATGTCGCGAGTACCGACAGAACCGAACAGTTTGCCTTCATCACCGGCTTTCGAGGTGATGACGACATTCAGTTCGTTCAGTTGAGCGGCGCGTGCCTGAGCAGTGCCCAGCTTTTCACCTTCGACACGCTCAAGTTCAGCACGACGGGCTTCAAATGCAGCAGTGTTTGCAACAGTTGCAGAGACGGCTTTGCCTTGAGGGATCAGAAAGTTGCGGCCATAGCCTGGCTTTACGGAAACCTTGTCACCGAGTTGACCCAAGTTGGCGATGCGTTGCAGGAGAATAACGTCCACAAATCACCCCTTATTAACGATGGTTGTCGGTGTAAGCAATCAGCGCCAAATAGCGGGATTGCTTGATCGCAAGAGCCAGCTGACGTTGATAACGTGCTTTAGTACCTGTGATACGGGAAGGAACGATTTTGCCGTTCTCGGTCACGTATTGCTTCAGGGTCTCTACATCTTTGTAGTCGATGTACTTGGTGTTCTCAGCGGTGAAGCGGCAGAACTTGCGACGACGATAAAAACGTGCCATTGTCGATTGCTCCTTATGCTTCGTCGGTGACTAAGTCGGAAGAGGAAACATCATCCTGACGCTGTGCTTTACGGGCACGCTTCTCTTCTGCGCTCTTGGCGAGCAGAGATTCTTCAGTGATGGCTTCTTCACGACGGATGATGAGATTACGGATGATGGCATCGTTATAACGGAACAGCTCTTCGAGTTCATCGAGAGTTTGTTGACCGCATTCGATGTTCATCAGAATGTAGTGTGCCTTGTGGATCTTGTTGATCGGATAGGCGAGCTGACGACGGCCCCA
>JASLEL010000244.1 GCA_030151145.1 Aquirhabdus sp.
GTCGTTAGTTTATTGGCAAATGACTTCACCTCAAAGCGCAAGGGTGGTTCATACCAGAGTTTCTGCGTTTTGCCGTGTGCATGACATTGGTTGAATTCGATGCCGAATGAATAGCGGGTGGAAGGCAGATCCGCTGGAAACTGAACAGCGATGCGCTGGGTGCCTGCATGTAAGGCCGGTATGACCTGCCGATGTCCAAAGATCCAGGCATGATAGGGGTCGTAGATATTGACGCAGAGTTCAATGTCGGCAAGTTCGCTATGCACGCTGACGTCTTTCTCCAGTGTCAGCAAATCATGTTTGACGTTTTCCAGTCCGGGTTTGAGCTGACAGTTCAGGACGTGCAGGTCTGAGGGCAGATCCAGCGGCAGGGGCGGTCTGCGGATATGGGCAATATGGCTATCCTGCGGCAGCAGATAGACGGGCTCAGGCAGGGTCGCAAGCCATGCTTCCACGCGCTGAAAGAGTGCGATATCCAATTGATTCATCGCGACCAGACTGGCGTGCAGTGCCTCTGAGAGCTGGCGCGCTTCGTCCGGCTGCCGCGTGACATTGACCATCGGGATATCGTCATGGAGCGGGATCTGCATCAGGTGAGCCACGGATCGCAGAAAGAGTCCCAGATGATCGTACAGGCCGACCACGTGATATGCCTTCAGGACAGCAAAGGCATTCTCAACTTTGACCTCATCAGACTCAAGCCCGGTGCCGTAGACACGGCAGAAGTGATTGACGTAGAGGTTGGAGATGGCGTGCCTGATCGAGAGATCGCACTCAAGACCATCAGATGCGATAAAGCGTTTGACGGCAGCGCGTTCAACGACGATGTCACCGTCATTGTGATTATACATAATGAAATTCAGCCATGAGCGCACACGTGCAATCGGCTCGCGAAACAGTGTGATGTACTGATAACGCGGGTCGAGCCCTTCGCCATTGTGAAACAGGATATGACCGCTGATGGCTGAGTACACGCCGCCGTATTTACGAATCAAATCTTTGTGATCGCCAATCACGATCGGGGTCACTTGGTGAGTGCCGAGTGCTTCCGTCATCCAAGCGTGGATAGAGGAGCCTGCGGTCTTGGGTTGGTGGTCAAAGATCAAACGTCCACTGTAGATCGGCTTCATACGGGTCAGGTCCTAAGATCAGGGCGCGGCTCTTCAAGAGCGCAGAATAATAATGATGGCTGAAAATAACATACATCGCAGCGATGATGATGTAGCCTCAATCTTTGCTGATCGATTTTTTTATTGAATTGCGTGATGTCTGAGCGTCATGCCCAGATGCATCGCGTGTGATGCGGCTTATCTGTTGATTGTCCGGGACAAATCGGGCATGTTAGAGCGGGTGCTTAGGTTTTTTTTCATTTTTAGATTTGTAGTGTGTTATGTCGCAATCCAGATTTCAGATCCGCCCGATGACGGAGCAGGATATTCCACAGGTGCTGGAGATCGAGCGTCAAAGCCAGTTTCACCCGTGGAGTGCACGTCAGTTTACCGAGAGTCTGACGGCAGGGCAGCATTGTACGGTGCTGGTGGCAAACAATACGGGCAAGCAAATGGTGGTGGGTTTCTGCATCCTGCAGACCGTGCTGGATGAGGCCAACCTGCTCTTGATGGCTATCGATCCAGACCATCGTGGTCAGGGACTTGGTGCCGATTTGCTGGAGACTTCGATTACGCACTTGGGCGATGGCTGTGTGATGGTCTTTCTGGAGGTACGGCAGTCTAATCAGGCTGCGATCAGGCTGTATGAGAAGCTGGATTTTCATCAGACCGGTCTGCGCAAGAACTATTACCCGGCAGATCCGCAATATTTTAAGAATGGCAAAGAAGACGCCGTGATCATGGTGCTGACTCGCGGCAATCCTTTTCAGATGGGTTCTTGATCTTGTTGTCTGCGTGCCGTCGCCAGATTTGAATGTTAAGCATTTAACGTTAAATGCTTAACGCAAACGCTTATAGTCCTGAATGGTCTCATCGCGCGACAGTCGCTTGATCAGGTGCTCGGTTTCCTGTGTGTTCAGGCTGCGCGAGATACGCTGCCAGCGGCCATCAAGCAGGACTTCCAGCGGTAGGAAGCGCGATTTGTAGCGCATTTTTTCGGCTTGAGGGACCCAGTAGCCCAGATAGACATAGGGCAGGGCATGCGCCCGTGCCCACTCGATCTGCTGCATGATGGCAAAGGTGCCGAGGCTGCGTTTGGTTTCGCTGGGATCATAAAAAGTATAGACCGCCGAGATGCCATCATCCAGCCGGTCGCAGGTGGCGGCGACCAACAACTGGTCGTTGAGCCAGAACTCGAGAAAGAAACTGTCCGAGCCACCTGAGATCAGGAATTTCTCAAACTGCTCGCGGGTCGGCGGAAACATGTCGCCGTCGGCATGGCGCTCAGTGATATAGCGCGCATAGAGACGATAGTGAATGTCGGTGGCATAGCGGGTCGAGCGGGTCGCCATACGCAGGTCGCTGTTGCGCGCCAGTGCGCGTTTTTGGCTACTGTCGGGGACAAAACGCTCGGTTGGAATGCGTGAGGAGAGACACTGACGGCATTGGTGGCATTCGGGTTTATAAATGAAATCACCGCTGCGACGGAAGCCCTGACGCGACAGTTCGGACAGGGTGCTCATGTCCAGATCACGGACCGGATCGATAAATACCATGCGCGCCGTGCGTTGCGCCAGATAGCTGCACGGATGCGGTGGCGTGATATAGAAGCGGATATTTTTCATATGAGACACGGTACTGTCCCTCCCCAAGTGCTGGTGTCGCAGCATCAGACCGTCCGCTGTGCTGATTGTTGATCTATCGACATCCTGCAATATCCCGAACCTGAGATACTGTCGTCCTTCAGTCTATCAAGCCTGAAAAAAGGCTTCCGGTCAACAGGTCAGCAGCATCAAAATGACGATTTTGCAACAATTGCCAATCCGGTGCAGGCTCTGCCAGCACTTGCTGTAGTTCATGCAAGAACTGTGCTCGGGGCAGGGTGGTGGCACCCAGACTTAAAAGATGATCATTGGGCAACTGACAATCGACAAACGGGAAGCGTGACGCTGCACAGAGCCGCATCAGAAAGGCAAAGGCCATCTTGGAGACATCGGTGCGATGGCTGAACATCGACTCGCCAAAGAAAGCGCGGCCCAGTTGCACGCCATAGAGTCCGCCGACAAGGAGAGGGGCGTCGTCGTCAGTCGCTTCCCAGACCTCGACACTATGTGCCAGGCCCACGTCATGTAGTCCGCGATAGCCTGCCATGATCTCATCACTGATCCATGTGCCGTCCGCGTAGCGGCGTGCACCTGCGCAGGCATGGATGACGGCCGAAAAGTCTTGATCCAGTGTCAGATAGTATAGGTTCTTTTTTAAAGCCTGCTTTAAGGATTTAGATGGCTCGAAGTGATCCGGATAGATGATGCAGCGCGGCTCCGGGCTCCACCAATAGATCGGATCGCCGGGATTGAACCAAGGAAAAATCCCTTGCTGATAGGCTGCAAGCAAGGTCGAGGGGGAGAGGTCGGCACCGATTGCAACCAGTCCTTCGCCGATGGGGTCAACGACTTCAGGGTCCGGAAACTGCCAAATGCAGGGCGGAAGTTGTGCA
>JASLEL010000263.1 GCA_030151145.1 Aquirhabdus sp.
CCTTCGGTACGGGTATCTACGGCATTGGTAAAAAAAGCCGCCTGCTGCACATCTGTGATGCCGGCGGATTGAAGTGCCGTCAGCACGCTAGGTCCGGACAGCGCATCACTTAGGGCGATCCGGTGATTGATGTCGGTGCGGAACATATCTGTCGTGATGGATAAATGGCGTGTTGGGGTGAGCACAAAACCCAGATTCACGCTATGAGACTTCTCCGCTTGCAACGGCAGCGCACCCAGTGCCTGCGCCACTGGATCGCCGACCTGATAGGTGCCGACATTTACGATGGCCTTATTGGCACCATTGGCGACACTGGTGATCGAGCTGTAATACTGCTGCTGGAGTGAGGGCGCACGGAAACCACTGCCTAACGATCCGCGCAGCATCAGCCAAGGCGTGACTTTGGCACGCGCGGCCAGTTTGCCAGTCAAGGCATTGCCAAAGTCGCTGTAATGGTCAAAACGAGCCGCGGCATCTGTGGATAGCCATGTGGTGGGTTTCAGATCCAGATCGACAAATGCGCCGACGGCATTGCGGTCATTGTTGACCGGGATACGCGGATTAAAACCCGGAAAGCCCGCTGCCCCGGCACCGGTATAGGAGGCGAATTCTCCCGGACTGATGCGGTAATTTTCATAGCGATACTCGGCACCGACCGCCAGATTGCCGCCCGCCCAGATTTCAGGCAGTGGTCGGCTTAAGCTCATATTCAGGGTATTCTGCAGATAGTTTACTGCGCCATCATCGAACTGAGTCGGACTCGCAGCCCCAAGGGTGGTATTGGCAGTCTGTCGTGCGGTGAAGTCGGCATTGGATGAGCCGAAGGTATTGCTGATGTCGTATTTAATGGTATCGGTCAGCAGTCCACGCAATCCTAGAGTCAGATTGCTATCCCACAGGATGGGATTGATCTGCGGGCCAAAGCCGTTTGGAAACAATGGCGATGTGCCGGGTGTGCGGAATCCGGCGACATTGGTACTGTCTTTATGTGACAGCAGGCCCGTGGCATAAAGCTCACTCGAAGTCAGCACCGGATAGAGGAGGTTAGCCGCCAGATTCAGGTTCAAGACGTCCGGATCGCCGATCTGGTAGGTGACACGACCATAGCGCTGATCAATGGCGGCACGATTGGTACTCTCTTGTTTGAGGATGTCTGCCGAGACATTCAGCTTGCCATCTCCCAGTTTGAATCCCTTGTTGATGGCGGTATCGCCATAAGCACCATCGCCATGCCCTGTGATGCCGGTCGTGGTCTGCCATGAGCCGCCGTGATCGTCGCTGCGCAGGATGATATTGACCACGCCTGCGATCGCATCCGAGCCATATTGTGCGGCTGCACCATCGCGCAGTACCTCGACATGATCGACCGCAATCAGCGGAATCGTACTCAAGTCATACGGCGTCGATCCCCGTCCAACCGCAAAGTTGGTGTTGATCACTGCTGACGGATGCCAGCGTTTGCCATTGATCAGCACCAGCACTTCATCCGGTGACAGGCCATTTAAGGTGATGGCACGTGTGTTGGCGGCCGAAGGGGTGGTATTCGCACGCGGAAAATTTAAGGACGGCACCGTGAACTCTAGTGCGCGTGCCAGATCGCTAAAGCCGGTGGCTTGCAGCCGTGTTGCCGTGATCACTTCGACGGGCACGGGTGACGATAGCGCTGTCCGTCCTGCCGAGCGAGTTCCGGTCACGACCACGGCATCCACGCCGGGAGTGTTGGTGCCAGTCGGAGCAGATGTATCTGCTGCCGAGCAGATGTCTGTGGTCAGAACACTGACCATGCCCAGTACGGTGTTTTGCATGATTTTACGCATGGCCGCCTCTCGTTGGTGTCATGATGGTGAGCCTGTGTTGGCTGGCTCATGATCACTGAAGCGACGAGCTCACTCAAACGGCGATCAAACAATCCCGATTGCATAAAACGCAATCTCGTCATACAACGGACATCTGAGGTGTAGCAGTCGATCAATACGGTCCAGAGGGGATCGTCTGGCGCAACTGCTTATGAATGCGAGACCAGCCACTGCCAGAGCATGCTGACGGCGGGATGGCGACGGATCTCAGGCAGTGCTGCGATATAGTAGGCACCCGAGATCGGCTGACGTAAAGCAAATGCCTGCTGCAGACGTCCGCCACGCAAGAATGCATCCACCAGTGGTGGCACACCCAATGCAACGCCTAATCCGTGGCTGGCGGCTTCGTACATCACCTGAATACTGTCAAAATAGAGTGGCTCTCTTAAAGGAACGGTACATCCGGCATCAATCAGCCAATCGGCCCACTGATTGCGGGGATGGACAACTTCGAGTAGCGGCATGTCGTACAGGTCTTCAATGCATGTCGGTGCGGGGCGACCATCCAGCAGTGTGGGTGCGGAAACCACGAAGGCCTCCATATCCAGCAGCTTATGCGAGATAAAATTATCCCAGTCCCCGTGGCCGTAGAGGATACGTACATCGACCGCACCACCCGTGAGGTCGACATGATCGGCACAGGTCTGCAGGACCACATCAATGCCGGACACCTGACGATAAAAATCCGGAAGTCTGGGCACCAGCCAACTGACGGCAAACGATTGAGAGACACCGATTCGCAGCGCGCGTCGATTCGGGTCTGGGGCCATCCACTCGGTTGCGGCCCGCATCGCCTCGTAGCTGGGCTCCAGACGCTGCAGATAGCGCTCGCCTGCCACCGTAAGCGATGGCGTCTGCCCGTTTCGATTGAAAAGTTTGACCCCAATATGGTCTTCAAGCATCTGTATCCGGCGGGAGAACGCGGCTGGACTTAAGGCAAGCAGTGCTGCGGCATCCTTGAAACTGGAGCCGCAGCGACTGGCGACGACAAAGGCCTCAATGGCACCCCAAGGGGGAGAGCGACGCCGCATAGGAGATGGTCAGTGTTCACAATGGTGTCATGATCTTATGCAGCTGATATGACAGATCCATGTATGAATGTCGTGAACTCTAAAAGCCGACCTGAATGAGGTGAAGGTGGATCGCCTGATTTTGGCATGGAGTTCCACTATGTATCCTTCAAGCGTTCTTTCTTAAATAGGCGGAGTGGAGTGCTGAGGGATTTCGCGCAATCTGAGCGAATTCGGCGGGTACGTGTGGGATTGCGGGCTATATTGGTTTGAGCCGTTTTGATGAGGTCTGAAAACAGAGGTAGGTTAGGGCGACAGTCTTAATCTCCTCAGGCTTGCGTTCTCATCGCATCTGGCGTGGACCCTGTCCAGTCATGAAATGCCCGATAAAATGAATTCGGATCTTCAAAGCCCAATAGAAACGAAATCTCGCCACTCGTCAGGCTCGTCTGCGACAAATAATGTCGTGCAAGCCGCTCGCGCGTGTGATTCACCAGTGCACGAAAGCTCTCATGCTCATCATCCAGACGTCGTTGCAGTGTACGCGGACTCATGGCTAAACGACGAGCGACGGTTTGTATGCGCACATCACCACTGGGTAGTAGCTCCAGTAGCAGCGCCTGTACCCGTTCACCCATGCTGGCCGTGTCATTCAGCTCACTCAGTCGCTTGCGTAACTCAGGCTCAAAGACCTGCCACATGCCATCATTGGCCGTAAGGAATGGCATTTCTGCATCAGATAAGACAATCGTGAGATAGGGCGCAGGGCTATGCTGAACCGCCGCTCCAAAAAAGTCCGCATATGCCAATACACTGGATGAGGCGGGTAATAGCGGCATACCGACCGCAAGCGCTTTAATCGGCTCACGGGTACCAAGCCTGATCAGCCGCATGAGAAAAGCCAACTCAGCCGCTACCACCGCAAACGGAATCGTATCGGTGGCATCCAGCCATTGCGGGGATAACGTGAATCGGTCTTGAGACAGGGTGATATCCAGTCTCATGGGTGCGATCAGGGTTTTGTATTTGGCTAATCGCTCAGATGCCTGCGCCATGTTTTTGCTACAGAGTGCAGCAAAAATCGGTGGCACAAAGGACTCAGCCGTCACGGTTTCTACCAGAAGCAAGGGAAACCGTGGATTATCCAATGTCTCTTCTAGACTTTGCCAAAAGCGAAAATACTCTGCCGTCGTCAGACCGCGTTCGGGTCGGGAAAACAGATCTTCCGGCAATGCCGCTTTTTTAAGGACATGCTCTGGCCTGACCCCCAAATCTTTTAGCAAGAGGAGCCAAGCCATGTCGATGGTAAAGGTCTGACGTGGTGTCATGCGGAACCTATCTGACTCATGATGATCCTGTCGTAGATGCGATCACCGAAGTATTTGCGAATAAACATCAGCAGTCGGGCCAATTTGCCTGCGACATAGCGTGTTTTAGGGCGCTTTGCGGCGATCGCTTTGACGATGGCATTGGCAATGACTTCCGGCGGCGAGCTTGGCGCTTCGGCTTTCGCAATGGCCTGCGCAAGCGGAGCGTAGGGGCCTAGTCCAGAACGCTTGAGCATCGGCTCGATCAGGACATCGCTAAACTCCGTTGCAATGATACCGGGCTCAATGATCACCACATCAATGCCGAACCGTTGTAATTCGATGCGCAGACAGTCGCTCCAGCCCTCAATGGCATGTTTGGTTGCATGGTACCAGGCCCCGAGCGGCGTGTACATTTTGCCGCCCATCGACGAGATATTAATGATCTTTCCCGCGCCTTTGGCACGCATGGCAGGCAGTACGAGCTGTGTCAAACGCGCCATACCAAAGAGATTGACCTCGAATTGATAGCGGGCATCCTCAAGCGTGGTGTCTTCGACCGCGCCATACATGCCAAAGCCTGCGTTGTTAATCAGCACATCGACAGCACCATGTGCAGACTGAATGTGTGCAACCACGGCTTGGATATCATTCTCTTGCGTGATATCCATACGCAGCAGCGTTGCTCCTGCCTCCTCGAGATCGCGCATGGCATCCAGACGCCGCGCGACGGCATAGACGATGTGTCCTTTGCTCAAGAGTAATTTTGCCGTGGCTTTGCCTATCCCCGAGGATGCGCCAGTAACCAGAATAACGCTCATGTTTCGTGCTCCAGAGTGAACTGCGATGGAGGCATCATACGGTCAGTACGACATCATCACTCTAGCAAACCACGTCATTTCACTTTCAAACCACGACAACATGGCATGGTCATCAACCAAGACATGAACGGTTGCGCATACGCGCTGCAATCTCAATCACTGGATTCAGCAAGAGTTATACAAGGCCACTTGCCTCTGTTAGATTGAATCCCTGCTGTACTCATACGCTATGCTAGTCAGTTGTCTTCTTTCTTTTCCTAAGACGTCTGATGTGATGCTGTCGCACCGGCTGCATGATTCTGGTCAGCCTGCGAGCAGCTTCTGCGCGATGCTGATGTGTGTCGGTCGGCACGCTTCAGGTGGTGTAGTCCTGAGATTGGTGTATAATACAATTTGTGCTCAAATAATAATCAAGTTCATTGGCGCAGCTATACATCGTCACGGTGTCTTTGACCGTGCATTATCTCTGGTGGCTGTGCATATTCATTGTATTGCCCTATGGGCTAAAATCTTGTGATTACACGATTTCTGGGGGGCGGATATGGGCAACCTACAATTTTCGCGGTTTCTCTCGGGCGGCTTGGCGTTGCTCGCTTCATTGATCCTTTTCCTGAGCATTACGACCCCGGCCTTTGCGCAGGATACGGCGACGCAGCTTAATGCGGTGGTTGAGCGCCTCGGCGAAAACAGGGAAGCGCTCGCGTACAACCAAGACCTGCTCAAGCGTCTGGATGACGTGATTGTTGTTCGGTTGGAAGGCAAAAGCTACAGCGGCGAGGAGCCCGAGTACATCGGGGTCCCCAAAGCGCAATTCAAGGGTTGGGCCTCTGGCGAGATTCTCACGGGCAGACTCAGTCCGGGCGAGGTCGCTGGCATGGTTAACGTCTCGACCGCCTACAAGAAGGTCGCGAAGAAGCGCGCGACGGATGACATCAAGCGAGCCGAGGCGGAAATTGCAGATCTGGAGGCGCAGCAAAAGAAACTCACACAGGCGCTGGGCCAAGAGAGCAGCCCCGGCCACGAGCTCATCGGTACGTGGATCGGTACTTCCGGCAAGGGCGGCTTTCGCGAGGAGTGGACGATCAAGGGAATTGACGGCAGATTCGACGTTGGAATCGCTTACTATCAAGGAAACCGGAAAGTCGGCTGGGCGTACGGCAATGGCAGCATGACTGATGGCAAGCTCCGATTCCACGCGACCGTGCCCCAACCGCCTGATCCGAGTTGGGCCACTTCGGTGGACTTTGTCGCTTCGGCAAGTGGAGATACCCTCACCGCCCAGTGGTCCAATCAGGGCGGCTCAGGCACGGTATCGTTTACTCGGAATGCCAACTGACGGCAAGAGCGTCTGTAAAATATCCCTCTGGGCTTATCCCATGTTTGTATTTTATTGACTTTAATGAGTTGATATTACTGATGTAGCGCACTGTAGCCGCATTTAAGCATGATTCCAAAGTATCTGGGGATGCCTTGGATAAGGCCGAAAAGCATTGATCGTAAATGCTTTTCGGCCTTTTTTATTTTATGGTGTGGTATGCAGAGACTATTCAGATCAGTTTGGAGGAAGGGTGGTGCGGCAGATCGCACGTTGCCTCTTGTGTTGTTTCTCAGGGATTATTTGACCGAGATTTTACGTCCGATTTTAAAAACGCCTTGATCCTTGTCCCAGTTCAGCTCAAAGCCATAAGAGCCCTCGAACAATTTGAGATACTCTTCCACATTCCCGTCCTGATACTGACTCTCGATCCAATTATTTGGATTATCTGGCGTACCAGCGTCGAGTGGTTCTGCCCTGATGAGCATGGTAGTTCCATGTTGTGGCAGCGTGTATCTGATCATATAGAGCGCGCAAGGGCTTGGTTTGCATGCCGTTTGGGCAGCACGGCTGAGTTTGGAGGGTACACTGTGACCCGTGGCCAGAAACTGCTCCAGTCTGAATGTCGGCAGAATCGTGTTGCTGTTGACCTGTTTCAGCCTGCCATCGACCATCTGGTAAAACGTGATGCTACTCTTATCTCGTTCATCCCCTATGCCATCGAGATGCATGCTGAGGGCATAGAGTTTCTCGCCGTTGGCGCGTTTAAAAGCGGTAAAGGCATAGTGATATTTGCTTATGTTGTTTTCGATATCTTCCTGTTTCATATCACTCGTGGCACCGAGGAAATAGTCGAAATCGATATAGTCGTTAGGTTCATCCACCACGAGATGCTGGATCAATACACTGGGTGTAAGTGCAATCTTCTGGCCTAAGTCGGGAATTCGTCTAAAGTCGTCGCGTATTGACTCCGCAGAGACGCTACCGCAAATTGCGCTGACCGCCATCAGCAATGACAGTTGAAATTTCAGCATTGAACCGACCCTCCGAATACACAGGTTGAATGAATCTGTTAGAGCATCATCTGGATGCGATGAGTGAAACATCATGGGGTGCCATGGACTCTTCATGTGACAAACCGATCATTGCATATGTCTCTACGTATGCCATATGTCAGGTTTGCTGGATGAATCCAATCTTTCACGATGTCAGCGGGGAGTCAACCGGTTTGAGATGACGGATCGGGGAGAGATTGGCGTTACTGCCTGTTTCTGTGTGGTTTAGGCTGATTTAAGCTCCGGGTGAGCACTACGAGATGATGTGCGTTTGGGAATGGCAGAGATGAGGCAGTTAAATCAATAGATGCTACTGCCTCATCCGAATCAGGTTGAATGGTGATGCGATTCGACTAGATGGGTTATTGATTGAGGGTTGTCAGTGTCCGCGCGATCAGTAGGCGTTGAATCTCGCTTGAGCCTTCGTAGATCTGGGTGATGCGTGCATCGCGATAGAGGCGCTCGACCGGGTAGTCATTGAGATAGCCATAGCCACCATGGATCTGGATGGCGTGCGAGCAGACGCGTTCTGCCATCTCGGATGCAAACAGCTTGGCTTGGGAAGCCTCGCTCAGACAGGGTAGACCGGCTGTCTTGAGTTTGGCGGCGTGGGTGACGAGGAGACGTGCAGCGTTGATCTCGGTCTGCATGTCTGCCAGCATGTTGGCGATACTCTGATGCTGGATGATCGGCTGACCGAACTGCTCGCGCTCCTTGGCATAGAGCAGCGCTGCTTCAAAGGCGGCCCGTGCTATGCCGACAGCCTGTGAGGCAATGCCGATCCGCCCACCTTCCAGATTGGAGAGTGCAATCGCCAGACCTTTGCCGCGTTGCCCCAGTAAGTGATCCTGAGGGATACGACAATTATCCAGACTGATCGCGCAGGTATCGGAT
>JASLEL010000278.1 GCA_030151145.1 Aquirhabdus sp.
GGGATCACAAAGTTGAGATCGGAGTAGCCTTGTCCATGCGCATTGGTCGGCATGTTGACGGGAAGGCCATCGACGACGGAAGCAAAGTCGGTACCGTGATCCAGATTATAGCCCCTTAAAAAATACTGATTGGCTTTGCCATCGCCAGAGTGCTGGGTGACCACAAGGCCGGGCACATTTTCCATGATCTCGCCGGGCCGGAGCAGAGGTATATCATCCAGCAGATAGCCGACGATGGTGCCTTGGGAGGCGGCATCGGAGGTGCCGACGCCGTTGATGTAGTGGCTGGCGGTGATGACGACACGCTGGACCGGGGGCGCGTCCACATCATCGGCATGGCTCAGACTGACGGTGAGCGAGGCAATACTGATCAATGCGATCCTGCTGTACATGTTTATGCCCGTGCTTATAGTGAATTTGATGTCGCGACGGTGATATGCGTCAAGAACGAGGTCCTGCCGACGGTAAGACGTCTCCTTATGATTGGATATACGTTGAAAGTCGTATTTTGGATGCGTGAAGACAAAAATATTCAGGTGCTTCTCATGGTCTGCACAAGGTGCATATGCCGAAGCAATGGCGTGAGGGAGGGATAGGGCAAATGTGGGGCGTTATGGATGCTCAATTTAAAGCGTCGGCATGGTGGGTATTTTCTACTTAAGTTTCGTCATGAGCTTTGCTTGGTATAGTTGAGCTTGGAGAGATCGTAGCCTTGGGCGATGGCGGCTTGGCGTGCTTTTTCCAGATCGGTTGCGGATAGCGTCTTACTGCGGGAGATGATCCAGAGATATTTGCGGGTCGGATCACCGATGACGGCCCAGCGGTAGTCTGGGTCAAGGCCGATGATCCAGTAGTTACCCGTAAATACCCAGAAGAATGTCACTTTGATCTGTGCGTTGCCGGTATCTTTGACGATACGGCCATGACCATGGGCGATATCCCAGCCGTGCTCAGTCATACAGCCGTTAGTGACCGCTACACTCCCATCGTCTTTGAGGCGCAGGTCTGAAGACGTGTCACTGATGCATTTACGCAGGAAAAACTGGGGGAAGCTGCCGATCTCGTACCAGGTGCCCGCATAGCGATGCAGGTCTACAGAGGGCACCGTATGCACATCCTGAGCACGTGATACGGATGCGACGAGGAGGAGTAACAGTGACAGCGCGATACGCATGATCGTTATCTCTGGATAATCGTCAGTTTAAATCACCTCAGACCGATGATGGGTCATCACTTTTTTAAGCCTGCCGAGGCCGGTTCAGTTCTGAGTTGCACGCCTATTCCCCGAGCAGCTCATGCTCTCAAACTAGCGTGATCCCCTCGGGAAGAGTATATGGGTAACGTAGTGATTCTTTGCTTGTGTTTTATGTCATTGTGTCGATTGTTCAATGGGCTTAAATTTGCTGGATTTTTCACATTTTCTTCACAGCGCATCGCATATGGTTGCTAACGACAGCAAGGCTCGCCAGTTGACTTTGCTGTCAATCGTAATTGCGCCGTTTTTAGACAACCCATGTAGAAATACATGGGTCTTTTTTTGGGTCGTGCAGTTGTCTGTATCGCACGATGGCGGGCGTTTCACAGCTTGTTCACGGCATCCGTAGGATAGTCAATCATGTTTTTAGCGGAGTATGCTGACATGATTGCCTGGATGAATCGGAGATTGCGTGCGTTCTCTTGTGCCTGCGGATGTAGTGCCTTACTCGGAGCGAGTGGATGTAGTCATCGCTTGACCTCGTATACCCCGTTGTATGAGCAGCAGACGGTGATCGTACAAGGGCAGGTCCCGGATCAGGCTGCGGCTGATGCTTTAGCCAGACGTTTCGTCACGACGTTTGGTCTGATGGGAACGCCCGATTTTTTACCGGCGGCGGAGCAATTGTTTGCTCATGATTCCCTGTATATTAATGATACGCTGTCGGTTTATCGGGATCATGCGCAGCTAGCGCGTCATTTGGCGGAGATGAATCAGTCGCTGAAGTCGGCCAAGGTGACTTTGCTGGATGACTGGGTGTCCAAAGACAGTATCTACGTGCATTGGCGCATGGACTACCGGATATCTGTCTTGGGTGTCCAAAAAGAGATGGCCTCCTACGGGATATCCCAGCTTAAGATGAATGCCGCCGGACAGATCGTTTTTCAGCAGGATTACTGGGACAGTAACAACGGACTCTATCGTCAATTACCCGTTGTCGGCTGGTTTTACCGCTGGGCTTTGCCATTTAAAGGGTTATAAATTCGAATCAAGGGGATGATCATGCAGGCGACAGCAAGTCTGGTGCTTCTGGTTGAAGACCATCATGATCTGGCCGTCACGGTCGCTGAGTTTCTGGAGCTGCATGGCATCACGGTGGATTTTGCACATAACTGCCACTCGGCCATGACGCTCCTGCAGCAAAATCATTACCACTGCGTGGTGCTGGACATCAATCTTCCAGATGGTACCGGCTATGATGTCTGCCGCTTCATGCGTGAGCAGGCGGGGCTGGGTATCCCGGTCATCATGCTGACGGCACGCGATACCTTAACTGATAAGCTGCAAGGCTTTGATGTCGGTACGGATGATTATCTGGTCAAACCCTTTGAGCTTAAAGAGCTGGTCGCCCGTATCACGGCGCAGATCAGGCGCGCACGCGGACTGGTCGGACATACGCAGCTCAGCGTCGGTGATCTGCAACTCAAGACCACCACCAATCAGGTGTTGCGTGCGGGTCTGGAGATTGATCTGCCGCCGATCCAGTTTCGGCTGTTATCGTTGTTGATGCGGCATTCGCCGGGCGTGGTGAGCCGCCAGATGATGGAGCTGGAGCTGTGGGGCGATGAGGCACCGGACAGCGATGCACTGCGCAGCCATCTGTATCACTTGCGCAAGTTAATCGACAAACCCTTTGAGACCAAACTGATCCACACCATCCCCGGTGTCGGGGTCAAGCTGGATGTCATGCAGCCGGTGTGAGGCTGCGTTTTCATAGGGAGCTGGTGGTGTAGATGACCACCGCCAGACCTTCGTTGCTCTGTAGAATCAGGGAGTGATGATTGAGGCTGGCTTTATTCATGAGCTCTATCTGCCAGCCGATCATGTTGCACAGTCGCTTCACCAGCTTAAGGCCTATACCAAAGCCCTGATGGGAGACATAGCCGTTCTGATCATTGCGCAGCAGGGCGTCCTGAGCGGCGGCACTGAGTCCGATGCCATCGTCTTCGATGACGATACGGGCTGCATCAATCACGATCGAAACCAGCTTGCCTTGCGAGTAATTCAGGGCATTGCGGATCAGATTACTGAAAATCATGGTGACCAGTGCGGGATTGGTGTTGATGCAGTTTTGATGCAGACTATGGATCTCATAGCGCATCTGGCGATGCACAAACATGTCCGCGAGATCATCACAGGTGCGCTGCATCTGCGTCTCTAGATTGACCTCGGCCAAGGGGAGCGGGATGCTGCCTTGGCGGGCGATGGTCAGCAGTGTTTCCATGAGCAGTTGCATATCGCGGATCACATGCTGCATGCGCTCCAGTGCGGCTTCCTGCGGATATTTTAAGGTCAAAAGCTCAAGGCCGCCTTTGATGACCGCCAGTGGCGTGCGCAGCTCATGACTGACTTCGGCCGTAAACTGCTGTTCGCGTTCGATGTATTCAATCAATGTCTGATGATAAATCTGCAGCGCTTTTCTTAGCTCATCGGCTTCCAGATTGCCCCGGGTATCAATGGCCTCAAAAGGCTGCTTATTGAGTTTAGGCTGGGAGAGATCGATCTGATGCAGGGCTTGGGCAAGCTGCACGACCGGCGAGAAATGACGATGGGCCTGACGATTGAACCACCAGAGGATGCTATAGAGCAGGATCAGGCTGGCCATCAGCGGCGCAAGACCAAACAGCCAGATGAGGCGATTGACATTGCTTTCGCCAAAGACCAGCAATAAACGATAGCCATCGCGCTCATCAAAGATGGTCACATGATCTTTGCCATCGATAAACAGACGATGTACGCCGTTCTGCAGATTCAGGCCACGGACTTCGGGCGGCGCTGTGTCCCGCCAGCGGTAGCCATAGAGATTTTTGGTATCCGGTAGCGGTGCGTTGTGATCTTTGGCATAGCGCTGCCAGTAGTGCGCGGCTTCCTGCTCCATGGCGGTTTTGATCAGCAGGTTTTTGATGATGAGTCCGCTGAATGTGAGTCCCAGCACGACGGCTGACGCGATCAGAATGATCTGTAGCCAGTAAAAACGACTGAACAGGATCGACAAAGATCGGCTGCCGGATGGGGGCAGATCTTTGGAGAGCTGTTGCAGGTGTTTATTCATGCCGTATTCTCAGGTCTGCTGATCCGTGGGGATCAGCGCTTGCTGAAACGATAGTGACCGATGATCCACTGGCAGCCATGGTCATAGCCAAACAGCTCCGCACAGGCCATAAAAAACAGCCGCCAGCGTTGCCACCAGACGGCGGCCTCATCACCGTAGGTACTTTTAAAGATAGGCGCTAATTCGGCCTGATGCAAATCCATATTGGCAAGCCAAGCGTTGGCGGTTTTTTCATAA
>JASLEL010000346.1 GCA_030151145.1 Aquirhabdus sp.
CCTGTATTCTCGATGTCTGAGATTGAGCAGCTTAGGCATAGCGCAGATGAGGTCTGGTCATCTATATCGAGTCTGCTTGCTCATACATTGACGAGGTGAATCCAATGAAATTCGTGCCTCCTTATGATCCTACGTCTAAACGTGAGCCATATGTTTTCCCATGGCGGCTTTTTTTCCGCTCCATGCTGCACTGGCATAGTTTGATGCTTGCCTTGGCGGTTACTTTTTTATTAGCAAGGTTTTGCCATGTTGATGATTGGTCGTGGCGCGTCACGGTCTTTGCTTTCATGTTGTTACTGTCGGGGATTGCCTGTGTGATGGGTCCGAAAGTAGATGGACGTGATCCCAGTCCTGATGAAAATCGATTTAAAGACATGGGACGGTTTGATAGGTGGTGGTGAGATCAATAGTTTTGATGAGAATGGGGCTGAAATGAGTGATCAAGAGTTAACTGCTGAGCGTCGCTATTTTGATTCCGGTCAATTGATGTTCGAGTACTTTCGCAATGCTACGGGGCGCAAAGAAGGATGGTCTCGTCATTGGCTTGAGAACGGTCAACTATTCTCTGAGCTCTATTATCGCGACGGCTTGGCTGATGGTGTGATGCGAGAGTGGACGGCAGATGGCGTCTTGATCAAGCGAGTCGAATATAAAGACGGTAAAAATCATGGCCATTATCAGAGCTGGTGGGATGATGGACTGCCTAAGGAAGAGGGCGACTTTGTTCAGGGCAAGCGTCAAATTGGTTACCGCTGGTATGATTTAGATGGTTCCTTGTGGCAGGTCTATGAATTACAGGCGAGTGAACTCTTCATCACTCGCAAGTTTCAGCTTGATATGGAGTCAGCAGTTCAGTTAGATATCTGCAAGCCAGAACCCGATGGCAAAGATTTTAAATGCACATTTCACATCACGGGTTTAGGTACTAGTCATATCAGCCATGCGATGGGCATTGATGCAGTACAGGCGATGTCGTTGGCTTTAAGCAAAGCTGCGGTCATCCTGTATACATCAGAAGAATATAAGCAAGGACGACTAACGTGGCATGGATCGGGGGATTTAGAATTGCCTTATCCTGAGGGCTGTAATGACGATGCGACAGGCGGGCGGTGAGTAATGATTACTTTGCAGCAGATAGATAGCGCAAAAGCGTTTATTAAAGACATTACTCCCGATGCGATTAACGCTATTGAATTTGAGTTGCAGGATGATGCCAAATCAGTCATTTTTCTGGTTGAGTTATTAAGGCCGTTTACGGAAGCAGAGGAGCGTCTATGTGAAGAAAAACTCCCATTTCTTTCTACGATTCTCCCTATAAATCCTGAGCGGTAATCGCCAATGATGAGATATTGAACGAGGCTTGGATATGGTAGTTACCATAATAGCTTTCTTGGCTTTTCTTCGAGCCAACTTATGTAGGGGCGCTAATTGAAATATGCCAACGGTCAAGGTATTCAAATCGGCGATATCGTCTGCTGGGCAGGTAAGCCTGATGATCGAGGACAAGTATATTGCCTGATTCAGGACGGTGTAGCACTAGATGGCAGCGGTTCTGGCTGGACTTATTTACAGGCTGAAGGTGGTGGAGTAATGGTTGAATTCACTTCATGTGGTCTGGTGTTGTTTCCCAAAGATGAGGATGATGATCATCCCGATATGACTACTGAAATTGAGTTGATTGCACGTCATCCTGATTGATTTAACCCAGCCAACCGCCCAAATAATCGTCATTTTTTTGTAAAAAAATCCCGGAATTGAACAAAAAAAGTCCGTTTTTGGAGTAAAAACTCTAAAAACCTAAAAAAATAAAGCTATGTGTATGAAAAATATTAAATTTGGGAAATGGTATTTCGAGAGAGTACAATAGCGCCGCAAGGGAATTTCATACCTGTAGCCAAGCCAGGTCGCACCGATCTGAGATAGGGATTGGCTGCCGAAAAGGGGAGACGAGGTGACTTTGCTCCCAACCCAGCCTTATAAATAACGATGACGAATCCGATTCGCATACTTACGAGTGAAGCCATGAATACTGCATACCGTAAATCCCTCCCCGGCACGAACCTCGACTACTTCGACACCCGTGCAGCCGTCGAAGCCATCCAGCCCGGCGCCTACGACACCCTGCCATACACCTCGCGCGTCCTTGCGGAGAATCTGGTGCGTCGCTGCGACCCCGCGACCCTGACTGACTCGCTCAAGCAGCTCATCGAGCGCAAGCGTGACCTTGACTTCCCATGGTTCCCGGCGCGTGTGGTGTGTCATGACATCTTGGGTCAGACCGCACTCGTCGACCTCGCGGGCCTGCGTGATGCCATCGCAGACAAAGGCGGTGATCCAGCCAAGATCAATCCAGTCGTGCCGACGCAGCTCATCGTTGACCATTCGCTGGCGGTGGAGTTCGGTGGCTTTGATCCGGATGCGTTCGAGAAGAACCGCGCCATCGAAGACCGTCGTAACGAAGACCGTTTCCACTTCATCGAGTGGACCAAGAAAGCGTTTAAGAACGTGGATGTCATCCCTGCGGGTAACGGCATCATGCACCAGATCAACCTTGAGCGCATGTCGCCGGTGATCTTCGTCAAAGACGGCGTGGCCTTCCCCGACACGCTGGTCGGTACCGACAGCCATACCCCGCACGTCGATGCACTGGGTGTGATCGCGATTGGTGTCGGTGGCCTTGAAGCCGAAAATGTCATGCTGGGCCGCGCCTCGTGGATGCGTCTGCCGGACATCATCGGTGTCGAGCTGACCGGTAAACCGCAACCCGGCATCACCGCGACCGACATCGTACTGACCCTGACCGAATTCCTGCGTAAAGAAAAAGTCGTCTCGGCATATCTGGAATTCTTTGGCGAAGGCGCTGCTCACCTGACGCTGGGTGACCGCGCCACCATCTCCAATATGACCCCGGAATATGGCGCGACAGCCGCGATGTTCTCCATCGACCAGCAGACCATCGACTACCTGATCCTGACTGGTCGTACACCTGAGCAGGTTAAGCTGGTTGAGACCTATGCCAAGGAAACCGGTCTATGGTCCGATAGCCTGAAAAACGCCGAATACGAGCGCGTGCTGCATTTCGACCTGTCCACGGTCGTGCGTAACATCGCAGGGCCTTCGAACCCGCACAAGCGTGTCGCGACCAGCGACCTTGCTGCTAAGGGCATCGCTGCACCATACACAGAAGAAGCCGGTCTGATGCCCGATGGTGCTGTGATCATCGCTGCGATCACCAGCTGTACCAACACCAGCAACCCGCGTAACGTCATCGCAGCAGGTCTGCTTGCCCGTAACGCCAATGCGAAGGGCCTGACCCGTAAATCGTGGGTCAAGAGTTCCTTGGCTCCCGGCTCCAAAGCAGTGAAGTTGTATCTGGAAGAAGCCGGGCTGCTGCCAGAGCTGGAGAAACTCGGCTTTGGTATCGTCGCATTCGCCTGTACCACCTGTAACGGCATGTCCGGTGCGCTCGATCCGGTGATCCAGCAGGAAATCATCGACCGTGACCTGTATGCCACCGCTGTGCTGTCGGGTAACCGCAACTTCGATGGTCGTATCCATCCGTACGCCAAGCAGGCTTTCCTTGCATCCCCGCCACTCGTGATCGCCTATGCCATCGCAGGTAGTGTGCGCTTTGATATCGAAAAAGACGTGCTGGGTCATGATCAGCAGGGCAATCCGGTGACCTTAAAAGACATCTGGCCGACGGATGCCGAGATCGATGCCGTCGTGAAGGCCAGCGTCAAGCCAGAACAGTTCAACAAGATCTACATCCCGATGTTTGCCGTACAGGAAGACGACGGTAGTAAGGTGAGCCCGCTGTACGACTGGCGCTCGCAAAGCACCTACATCCGCCGTCCGCCGTACTGGGAAGGCGCACTGGCGGGTGAGCGTACGCTCAAAGGCATGCGTCCGCTGGCGGTCTTGGGTGACAACATCACCACCGACCATCTGTCGCCGTCCAACGCCATTATGCTGAACAGCGCCGCCGGTGCCTACCTCGCCAAGATGGGCCTGCCGGAAGAAGACTTCAACTCTTACGCCACCCACCGTGGTGACCATCTGACCACGCAGCGTGCAACCTTCGCCAATCCGAAGCTCTTGAACGAGATGGTGCTGAACGCTGATGGCACGATCAAGCAGGGGTCGCTTGCGCGTATTGAGCCAGAAGGCCAAGTGACCCGCATGTGGGAAGCGATCGAGACTTATATGGAGCGCAAACAGCCGCTGATCATCATCGCCGGTGCCGACTATGGTCAAGGCTCCAGCCGTGACTGGGCCGCCAAGGGTGTACGTCTGGCGGGTGTAGAAGCCATCGTCGCTGAGGGCTTCGAGCGTATCCACCGTACTAACTTGATCGGTATGGGCGTGCTGCCGCTCGAGTTTAAGGCCGGTGTCAACCGCAAGACCTTGGGTATCGATGGTACCGAGACCTTCGATGTGATCGGTGATCGCAAGCCACGTGCCGACCTGACACTGGTCATTCATCGTGCCAATGGCGAAACCGTACAAGCACAGGTTACCTGCCGTCTGGACACCGCCGAAGAGGTCTCGATCTACGAAGCCGGTGGCGTACTGCAGCGCTTCGCGCAGGACTTCCTCGAGGGCGCTGTGGCTTAATCCGCTAAGTCACTTTTGACGGTTATCTTTTCATCATACACAGGCTGGGATATTCCCGGCCTGTGTTGTTTTTGGGTTAAACTTTTGATCATGAAGGATTGATATACAGGAAGGAATAGATGATCGAAGTCATCAGCGCGACGCGCATGTCGGAGCGTGATTTCTGGGCGAAGTCGGCATTGGGGCGATCTTTGCTGCGACTTGAGCAGGACTCCCGCTTGATCCCGCGTATCACCTATGCCAATACCCGTGGCCTGTCCGAGATTTACAATGCGCGTATGGCGGCGGCAACGGATGACAGCATTCTGCTCTTTATCCATGATGATGTCTGGCTGGATGATGAGCGCTTTGCTGATCGCATCATTGAGGGTTTGGCTGAGTTTGACATGATTGGTCTGGCGGGTAGTCGTCGTCGTCTGCCCAAGCAGCCGTCATGGGGCTTTGTGATGAGCAAGCGCAAGCCCGGCATTGCGGAGTGGGATGAGGATCAGTATCTATCCGGTGCGGTGGCGCATGGTGCGGATGCACATGGTGAGGTCCGTGTCTATGGCGAGGCGCCTGCTGAGTGTGAGCTGATGGATGGCGTATTGTTGGCTGCGCGCAAGTCGGTGCTGGACAGCTACAAGGTCGGCTTTGATAAGCGCTTTATGTTTCACTTCTACGATCTGGATGTCTGTCGGCTGGCACGTAAGCGAGGGATGCGGCTGGGGACGTGGCCGATAGCGATTACGCATCAGAGCGGTGGTTCCTTTGGCACGCCGATGTGGCAGCAGGGGTATCAGACTTACTTAGAGAAGTGGAAGGATTGAGTATGTGCGTCTACAGGTGCCAATCACTCAGGATGCTTTTGTTAGCGTCTCAAGGATGACAGATGGTTTCTGATTCCTAGGGGAGGATCGGGTCATTTTCTATGATGACCTGATCTCTTACAGACGATAGGGACTTCGGATGATATGAATGAGTTGATTTTTCGGCAGGTTGAAGGCTATAAAGTCTCTGCTAAATCGCTAATCTGATGGTGTAGATTAGATCGTTTGCTGTGGCGCAAGGATGTGGAGCATATGAAGCCATTCTATTTTGAATACACGCCGAATTGGTATGCAGAGCCCATGTCGTATTGGGTGCATGTCTTTGGCAGGTCTGGCGACAGTCAGTATCTGGTGCAGCCACCCCATATCGTCAAAGGAAAAGGCTATTCCGTCCTGTGTGTGATGGTCGATGATTTTACATTTAGATTTTCTTCTCCTGAGCAAGTGCAAGTCTGCATTGATGTGCTGGGCAGTCGATTGCTGCCTAATATCCG
>JASLEL010000054.1 GCA_030151145.1 Aquirhabdus sp.
CGGGCTGATAACGTTTGAATTCTTCCTTGATGCTAAAATACGATGGCGCACCAAACTGTAAGGAGGGATAACGGGGAATCGAGAACCCTCTGACCAAGAGCTCCGCCTCTGCCGGGGAATGCTCGACATGCAGACTTTGCGCAGGGCGCACCAGCAGCAGGCGATGACCATTTTGCTGCAGGCCTTTTGCCAGCTGAAAAACAGAATGGGCTACACCATTGATTTCTGGTGGCCAAGTCTCAGTCACCAGTGCAATGCGTAACGTACCCGCATGCTGACCGTCTGAGCGGTCATCCGAGTCGGACTGATGAGCGGGATCATAATCATGTGCAGTCAGCAGATGATCAAACAGCGATACTTTGACCTGGTCTTGGGCTTGATCCTGATAGCCATCTTTGGTCTGAAGATCCATGACCAGAGGAGCAGATAAATGTGCAGACTGTTCGGCTGGCTCTGAAATCGCATCAGAACCGTGAGTATTCAGCAGAGTTTGATCAGAGATGACAGCATTCATCGTTTGGATAATTACTCTATTCATATTACCTTAAGAGGTTAAAGAAAAGAGTTGACAACCAGTTGACGTTTTGATGTCGGTTTGATGACGTTTGCACAAACAAACATAACCATATGAATTATAAATAAATTATTATCTTACGTTTCGATTAACGCATGAATGGTACACGCTTCAACCGAGCAACCACATCTCCGATTTCGGAAATTTTATCCAGTGCTTCGCTCATTTTGGCAATGGCTTCAATGTTATCCGTGAGTGCAGAGATTTTTTCCAGTGAATAGCGCATCGCAGCAATCGCCTCGATATGCTCCCCCAGATCAGCAATACTCTGAATCGATTTTTGCACCATGGTAATCAGCTCGACATTCTCACCCAGCGCAGAGATCTTTTCGATCGAGACACTCATTTCGGCAATGGTTTCGATATGCTCAACGACTTTGGCAATCTGATTCAGCGAGCCTTTCATACCCGCAATGGCTTTGATATCAAAGGAAATCTCATCCAGCGAGCGCCCCATGGCCGCAATGGATTGTGTATCCGCGGAAATCTGGCTGATGGCGGCATTCATACCGGAGATCACGCGAATATTATGCGCGACATGGCTGATCAGCATAAAGAATTCCAGCAGAATCCGTGAAATAACAGCCAGTACGAAGAAAATCAGCGGCGATGCTGCCAGATACAGACGGCCGCGTAGCAGCGAATCATCATAGGCCGACCATACCACGTGAATGATGACCCCGATCGAACCCATCAGCAGACAGAGATAGAGTACGGGAATAAATTCGGTGATCGTTGCTCGACGTTTGAATGAGAAATCAAAAAACGTAATAAAACTGCGGCTGATCAGCTGAACATAATGCATCATAAATGAACACAATCTCTGGTGGCGGTGCAATGTCTGATGAAAATGATGGCAGAAGCCGCCGTTAAAAGGCGCACTACAACCCGCAAGGCGATACGTAGCCCTTTCTTCCTTACCCAGACACACAACCGGGTCCTGTATGCTATCAGATCGTACTGCATTCGGTATGATGCAAAAACAGATAATCGTCCAAGTGTCAGACGAGCGTATCAAATCTTTTTGACATGACCGACACCTGAGATTTGCGACGTCACAGCAGGATCACCTGTATAGCGCACTTCTCCAAGACCACTGACATTGGCATTGAGCTGATCGATCACATGCAGGCTGACATTCCCGGCACCGGACACATTGACATTGGCTTTGCTGCTCAAAAGATCAAGCGCGTCTATATTGCCCGCACCATCGATGCTTGCATCCAGATGATCGACCTGCCCCGCGAGCTTCACACGACCAGCACCATCAATCGCCAGATGTAATGAGGTCGCGGATAGCGCTTTGACATCCACCTGATTCAGGCCGCTGATCGAGATGTCCGTCAGATGAGGACTATATATGTTCAACTTAATGGGATGATTGCTGCTATATCCCTGTTTGCTGCCGATCATCAGCTTGCCTTGCTGCACCGTAGTCTGGATCAATGGGATGATATTATCATCGGCGCTGATGGTCAGACTGGGCTGGGCTGCTGTAGCCCAAGTGACTTGGGCAGTGCCATTGAGCTCAATTTGACTAAAATCATTGATTGTACGGCGCTCTGTGATCACATGCCCCGAGCCTTGGATTTCCTGTACCCCCGGATGATGCCAGTCGAGCTTGCAGCCCGCCACGGCAGATAATACAACGGCCATCAATCCGCCAATCCAAAGACGAGAATGATCAGGAAATACATCAGTCTGCATGAGCATTTCTCCTCGCATAGGATGCATATCGTATGCAAAAAACTACCGTTGGGATAAGCATTCTGATAGATAAACAAACCCATGAGCACATCACAGGCTTATTTACGCCACAAGACAGAACGTCGCTATGCGCTTACTGGATGGTATATCCCGCCACGCGCCAGACACTGTCCTCATCATGACGGAACGAGACCAATTCACGTACCGTCTGACCGCCAGAAAATTTCGCTTCGACATACACCGTATAATACAGACCATCCGGAATCGACTTCTGACCTGTGATGGCCTGTTGATTGGTCGTGATCACATGGCGTTGCACGGGATTACCCAAAGCTTGTCGCTTGGCCTGAATCTGATTGATAAAGTCCGCCTTCCGCACGCTCCCTCTGATCGGAATAGACAGCCCTTCCCAGACGTCTCCACTTTGTCCACGGTCAATCATCATCACCACCTGCTCAGCCCCCTGAATCAGACGTTGCTGACGCCCGGCTTCGGCCTGCTGCTGGGCATCGGCCGGAGATGCGTTTGCCGCAACGGCAGATGCGGCCGTTGCCGCTTTCTTCGGCTTGGCATCCGCATGTGCATACGGCATCATGCCCAGCATAACCAACGACAGAACAACACCACATACTTGCCACGATTGCCCCAAAGAAACCGGTTTATTCATACATCATTACTCATGGATAAAAAATAGATCAACAACGGTGAGCACGCATCACAGGAAACATACCCCAAACATGTCGTATCTCCATGATGATCAATGACTCGCTGAATTATCATATCAGGACATATCACCCCGATGTATGGGTTATCATCGTATTGATGTATATCTATGCCTTTTTCTGAACAGGCATATCCAGAGGCCCTCATCCAGTGCAAATCTATTTGCTGACCGCATTGCTCACCTATTTGGCCGGCTTTGTTGCGCCGCTGGTCGGTGGCCTCTTGCTCACCAGCTCAAAACAGCACCATGCGTGGCGCCTCACCATCATCGCCTGTAGCATATTATTGATTTATATGGCTATCCTGTATCTGGTGCCGACCCCGGCATGGGTCGATCAATGGCGCTGGAACTGGAGTGGCAAACTTGCTGCGATCGGCTTTTGTCTGCTCTGCTACAGGCTATTGCCGTTATCACTTCGACAGGACATCGGACTATGGCACAAGCCCAAGCACCTCAACTGGTGCGTGGTCATCACCATCACCGCCGCCATCAGCTTTTTCGCCATGTGCAGTCGTGTATTTAATTCTCATTGTGGTCAAGTCAGCGCAGAGGACTTGCTGTTTGCAGCAACATTGCCTGGGCTGGATGAGGAATTTATGTTTCGCGGCATACTCTTGACGTTGCTCAACCAGATCTTCGGGAAATCCTGCCAGATTGGAGGCGCTCGCTTTGGACTGGCAGGTCTGCCGATTCTATTGTTTTTTGGTCTGGCCCACGGACTGGATGCTTATAGTATTGGCGCAACCAGATTTGCGATCCTGACCACCACACTAGTCACACTCAGTATGGGTGGTGCGCTGATCTGGCTGAAAGAAAAAACAGGATCACTGTGGTTCGTGATCCTGATTCACAATCTGACCAATCTCGCGGCGCGTCTGGTCTGCGCCTAAAGCAAGGACCCCACGACTCACCTCAAAGCCGGCTTCAACGCGCCAGAAAGCGCGTCATCTCCTCAATGCCTTTGAGGGTCATGGGATACATCTTGTCTTCAAAGGTTTCTTTGATCGCCGCAATCGTCTGGGTATAGTGCCAGTAGCTTTCCTGCTCAGGATTAAGCCACGCGGTCTTGGAGAAGTGCGCCCGTACCCGCTGTAGCCACTTTACGCCGGACTCATCATTGGTGTACTCCACCGAGCCGCCATCGCTGAACAGCTCATAAGGTGCCATGCTCGCGTCACCAACAAAGATCACACGATAGTCCTTGCCATAGGTCCGCAAGAGCTCCCACGTATCCATCCGGCTACTGGAGCGACGCAGGTTATCTTTCCAGACATAGTCATACAGACAGTTATGGAAATAGAAAAATTCCAATGTCTTGAATTCCGACCGCGCCGCGCTAAAGAGCTTCTCACACTGCTCGATATGCGCATCCATAGAGCCACCGATGTCAAACAGCATCAGCACCTTCACGCGATTGCGCCGCTCCGGCACCATCTGAATGTCGAGAATGCCTTGTCTGGCTGTCGCATGGATGGTACCGCCGATATCCAGCTCGTCTGCCGCCCCTTGACGCGCGAAACGACGCAGACGACGCAGCGCGATCTGCATCTGACGGGTATCCAGCAGTTGGCGGTCATCGAGATTCTGATACTGGCGCTGTTCCCAGACCTTGACGGCGGAGCCTTTACGCGCGGGGCCACCGATACGGATGCCTTCGGGGTGATCGCCAAAGGCACCGAAAGGCGAAGTCCCGCCGGTACCGATCATACGGTTGCCGCCCTGATGCTTTTTCTGCTGTTCCCGCAGGCGCTCTTCGAGCATCTTCATCAGCTCTTCCAGCGACCCGGCTTTTTGCAATTGCTCACGCTGTTCAGGTGACAGGTGTTTCTCAAGCAGTTCGAGATCCAGCCACTCTTTGGGAATATTTTTCAGACCTGCGAGCGCAGACTCAAGGTCGAGCCCATCCAGACCATCAAAATACGCCGTCATGGCCCGGTCAAATTTATCGAAATGACGTTCGTCTTTCACCATGCAGAGGCGGATCAGTCGATACAAGGCCTCACGGTCGGCAAACACGATCCCCGACTCGAGCGCCGCATTGAGATCCAGCAGCTCACGCGTGCTCACCGGCACGCCGAACTTCTTTAAGGTATAAAACAAATTAATAAACATGGTGCTATCCCCACATCAGCCCGCTGGCAGCCTGCTTCATCGGCCAATCATCAGCGACGAGTCATGAAGGCCAGTCGTTCCAGCAATTGCACGTCCTGTTCATTCTTGATCAATGCACCGTGCAGCGGCGGGATTGCCGTACGGGCATCACGCTTGCGCAAGACGTCTTCGGGCATGTCATCGGCCATGAGCAAGGTGAGCCAGTCGATCAACTCGCTGGTGGAGGGTGGCTTTTTCAGTCCTGGCACCTGCCGCAGCTTGAAGAAAATCTGCAATGCTTCGCTGACCAGCGTGTCACGGATGCGCGGGAAATGCACATTGATGATCTGACGCATGGTCTTCTCATCCGGAAAATCGATGTAATGGAAGAAACAGCGGCGCAGGAACGCATCCGGCAGTTCTTTTTCATTATTCGAGGTGATGATCACGATCGGACGATTGACTGCCTTGATCGTCTCACCCGTCTCATAGACGTAGAACGACATGCGGTCCAGCTCATGCAGGAGGTCATTCGGAAACTCGATATCCGCCTTGTCGATTTCATCGATCAGAAGCACTACACGCTGGTCTGCGGTGAAGGCTTCCCATAGTTTGCCGGGTTTGATGTAGTTCGCGATGTTGTAGACTTTGTCATCACCGAGTTGGCTGTCTCGCAGGCGCGACACCGCATCGTACTCGTACAGCCCTTGCTGGGCTTTGGTGGTGGATTTGATATGCCAAGTGATCAGGTCCATGCCGAGACTCATGGCGACCTGATCTGCCAGCAGTGTCTTGCCAGTGCCCGGCTCACCCTTAATCAAAAGTGGTTTCTGCAGGATGCGTGCCGCCTCGACGGCCTGTTTGAGCGCTTCTGTTGCGATATAGCTGTCAGTACTCTCAAAGGTTTTTTGATCCTGACCGGAAGTAGATTGTGTCATAACCGTTTCCAAAACTTTTACAAATTCAGATAATTTTCAATTTTTTAGGCATGCGTACCTAATGGCTTACTCTTCTGCCGGACGCAGTCGAATCCGCTGGACCAGAAAGCCAACCAGAAAGCCAACTGCCATGACGATAAACATCGGCAGCAAACTCGACAGGATCATGACTTTGTTTTTGCTGATCATGCCAAACAGGAGCCCGATCACCGCCGGCGCAATCTGCCCGTTGGGACCCTCAGTCACCGTGGGTGAGAACAGCAGCGCAAACAGCATCATCCAGCTCATTCCAGCCAGTGGCCGTGGGATCGGGCGCACCACTTTATGCCACAGCCATAACGCGATGCCACTCCCGCCGAGATACACCAGCACGGCGATCCAGTATTCCACGGTACTGCTCATAACTCACTTCCCAGTTCAGCAAAAAGATTCGGCCTGATGATGGCAGACCGCCAAGGACAGATCCTTGCCCAATGAAATACACGACACTCAAGCACCGCGTAGCCCCTCGGGCGCAAGTGCCGTCGGTGAAATCAGCCCATCCGGCGGCAACTGCAGGTAATACCCCTGACGTGCCAAAGCCTCCAGCACATCCTGTATCGCCACCCGTGCAAGTTTACGCTCCGGTGATAACTCCAGCTGCATGACCCAGGTTGGCCGCCCTAATGCCCGGCGCAACGCCTCAGGAATCTGGCTTAAAGGATCCACCGGGGCATCAGGCTCGC
>JASLEL010000071.1 GCA_030151145.1 Aquirhabdus sp.
GACAGAAATGCATAGAACATCATGGATATACATGTGCAGTATGTCATTTTAACTTTGAAAATATTTATGGTTCGATAGGGAAGGGTTTCATTGAAGTTCATCATCTAAAACCTATAGCAGATATAGGTGAAGAATATGAAATCGACCCTATCAATGACCTAAATCCCGTATGTGCGAACTGCCATCGAATGCTACATAAGCAAAAGCTGCCTCTTTCGATTTCAGAATTGAAATTAAAAATACAAAAAATCCAATCCATTTAATGATCAAACAGGCATCTGCAATCATGTCATTACTGCAGTTTTTGGAAAGATCTATCTCTTAAAATCCCTATTATCACACCTAATCCCCCATCGTATGCTGATGCCATCACACGGAACAGATCGGGGCATCATCTATGCATACACTCACATCCCCTCCTGCGCCGTCCGATATCGACTACTCGACCGGGACAGACCACCATGCCCTTATATCCGCAATCAGCCGCTACCTTTCGCGAAGTCTTTCCGGGCTATCTGGGCCGCTTTATCCATGGCAGCAATGCCACCCTCGCCTACTGGCAGGTCCAGGCCGGCAGCCCAATCCCTGAGCATCAGCATCCCCACGAGCAGATCGTCAACTGCCTGCTGGGCGAGTTTAGCGTGACTATCGATGGTCAGACCCACCATCTGACGGCAGGCGACACCCTCATCATCCCCGCCAATGCCCGCCATCAAGCCATGGCCATCACAGATGCCGAGATACTGGATGTGTTTACACCGGTGCGTGCCGACTATCAGCGCTGAGCCTGACGCTACGTCGATGTGATCCGGATTTTTTTGACCCACATAGCACGCCACCCCGATCAAAACAGGGAGACACCCATGAGCATCAAGATACATCATCTGAATTGCGGCACCATGTGCCCCAAGTGCCAGCGTCTGGTCAATGGCTACGGTAGCTGGATCAAACCCGCCGAGATGGTCTGCCACTGCCTGCTGATCGAGACCCCCGAGACCTTGGTCTTGGTCGACACTGGGCTTGGCACACAGGACGTGCGTAATCCGAGCGGACTTACCAGAGGCTTTAAGCGCAATAACCGCCCCCGCCTGCAGCTTGAGGAGACGGCGCACGCGCAGATCAAAGCGCTGGGCTATGACACACGGGATGTCGGGCATATCATCGCCACGCATCTGGATGTCGACCATGCGGGTGGGCTGCCGGACTTCCCCGAGGCCGCTGTGCATCTTTTTAAACCCGAGCTTGAGTCGGCGCTGACGCCAGTGACCAAGCTTGCACAGGGGCGCTACCGTCCGCATCACGTCAGCCATCAGCCCAAATGGGTACTGCACGAGGTCGCAGGCGATCAATGGTTTGGCTTTGAGGCCATCCGCATGCTGCCCATCGCTGGGGCCGATATCCTGCTGGTGCCGCTGGTCGGCCATACGCCCGGTCATACCGGCGTGGCCGTGCGAGATGGTGACCGCTGGCTCTTGCACTGCGGGGATGCGTTTTTTCATCAGGGTACCTTAAGCGATCCACCACGGGTGCCGCTCGCCTTGCGCGTATTTGATCATCTGCTGCAGACCGACGGCGCACAGCGCATCCACAACCAAGCCCGCCTGCGTGCGTTGGCTGCGAATCATGGTCATGAGATCGATATCTTCTGCTCGCATGACCCGATGGCATGGCGACAGCTGCGCGAGCGGTCGCGGGTGGATGTATCTGAAGGCCCAGCGCATCAGGCTGTATTTGTCGGCTGAGGGGCGATACTATGTGAAATGCAATAGGCGTGATGCAATCCCACCAGATGTCATATCAGGGCCCGCCCATGAAGGAATCCGCAACCGATCTGAATGGAATCGCCACGTTGCTGACCATCGTCCGCGCCGGGAGCTTCTCGGCGGCAGCACGTCAGCTGGGCGTCCCGGTCAATCGTCTGAGCCGTGAGATACAGCGCCTGGAGGAGCGGCTGGGCGTGCGTCTGCTGCAACGCTCTACGCGCAAGCTCAGCCTGACGACGGTCGGACAGACCTTGCTGGATCGTGCCGGGCCCGCCATACAGGAGCTCGAATCCTGGTGGCACGACGCGCAAGCCCAAGCCGACGAGCCGCGCGGACATCTGCGTATCTCCACACACATCGACTTCCTGTCGATGGTGTCGATCCAGTATCTATCCCGATTTATGGCCCAATACCCAGCGATTAGCCTTGAGATCGTACTGTCAGATGCGCAAGTGGATCTGCTGGCAACGGGTATCGACATGGCATTTCGCGCAGGCCCGATCCATGATGAGAGTGTCGTCGCCCGGCGCTTGATCTCAAGCCGCTGTGTGGTCGTCGCCAGTCCTACATTGGTTGCACAGCACGGTCTGCCTGCCGATGTCGCCGCATTGGCGAGCTATCCCAGTCTTGCCAAGCGCAGCAAAGACGGCTGGGATAGCTGGACCCTGGGCAATGGACAGCATCGTGAGACCGTGCGCCTGCCCGCACGCCTGACGGTCAATGGCTTGGGTGCACTAGCGACTGCCGCCAAGGCAGGCCTTGGGATCGCCCTACTGCCGGATCATCTGGTCGCACCCGAGCTGATGAGTGGCGCACTGGTCAGGCTGCTGCCTGATTATGATTACGACAATGGCGGACTCTATATGGTCTATCCAAGCCGCAAGCATCCTCCGGCTGCCTTACGTGCACTGCTGGATTTTGTGCTGAATATCACCGCGTCCACACCAGTTGCGCAATTACAGTCGGCAGAGGATCAGCTCGAATAATGGTAGGGCTGATAAAATCACGTTGACGCCCGCGCTATGCCGGCGCTCACCCATCACCCAGCAGCTCCCTCAACATCCGCTCCGGCGACACCAGAAAATCCCGCGTCACCCGATAGTGCTCCGTCTCCTCATATGCGATCCGCTCGATGCCCTTGGGCGTGAACTGATAGATCCACGCGTCAGGATACGCCAATAGGATCGGAGAATGGGTCGCAATCACAAACTGCGACTTCTGCTTCACGAGGCGATGCATCAGTGACAGCATCGCGAGCTGGCGTTGCGGAGACACTGCCGCTTCGGGCTCATCCAAGATATACAGGCCATTGCCTCCGAAACGATTCATCATCAGCGCCATAAACGACTCACCGTGTGACTGCTCATGCAGGGATATACCACCGTATGAGGGAAGCAATGGGGGTGAGAAAGGAACCTTATCCAAGATATCTATTTCAGTCGCGACGTTAAAAAAGCTCTCGGCACGCAGAAAGAAACCATCTTTGGCACGCTTTAGCCCTTTGAGTACAAACAAATATTCATGCAGCTCCGAGTGAGAATTGCGCGTATTAAAGTTGAAATTCCGCGTCCCTCCTTCAGGGTTAAAGCCCATTGCCACTGCCACAGCTTCCAGTAAGGTTGACTTACCAGAGCCATTATCCCCGACGAAGAATGTCACATGCTTGTGAATCTCAAGCACATCCAACGGCCTAATCGCAGGCAGTGCAAACGGATAGCGGTCAAACGACGGCACCTTATCCCGCTTGAGCTGAATGTGACGGATGTATTGTTCAGGCAGGATCATCACTTACTTCCTTACCGACGAATAGATACCGCGACTGATTTCACTCATCTGCCAGCAGCTCCTTCAGCATTCTCTCCGGCGACAGCAGAAAATCCCGCGTCACCCGATAATGCTCCGTATCCTTATACGCCACCCGCTCAATGCCCTGAGGCGTAAACTGATAAATCCACGCATCCGGATACGCCAGCAAGATCGGTGAATGCGTCGCGATCACAAACTGAGATTTTTGCTTAACCAAGCGATGCATCAACGACAGCATCGTGAGCTGCCGCTGTGGCGATAAGGCAGCTTCGGGTTCGTCGAGAACATAAAGGCCATGCCCTTTAAAGCGATTCATCATCAGCGCCATAAAGGACTCACCGTGCGACTGCTCGTGCAGGGATATGCCGCCATACCGAGGCAGTAAGGGCGGACCTATCTTATCCAGTTTATCTACTTCAGTTGCGACGTTAAAAAAACTCTCTGCCCGCAGGAAAAAACCAT
>JASLEL010000093.1 GCA_030151145.1 Aquirhabdus sp.
GTAAGATTCTGATCAAGACTTGGGCGGACGAGAACCACGTTCATGTCTCTGTGCAGGATACTGGCAAGGGTATGCCGCCTGATGTACTGGCCAAGATCTTCGATCCCTTCTTTACGACCAAGCCGATCGGTGAGGGGACGGGGCTGGGTCTGTCGATTTCCTTCCAGATTATAGAGCAGCATGGCGGGCATATCCGTGTGGCATCTGAAGTCGGACGCGGCACACGGTTTGGCATTTCTTTACCGCGTAAACAAAAGACTGCCGTCAATCAGCAGTCGATTCTGACCGAAGCATGACGTTAAAGCAGCAAGATTAAGCCGGTCGGTCGCCGAGATGCGCCCGCTGGCGTATAAATAAACCAGATGACATGATTGCGCGCGTAGACACGATCTCCTTGGGGTAGGCCCGCAGAGGATGTGGATACGGCAGCACAGTTCAGGAGAAGAGTTGTGCAAGAGAAACCAAAAATTCTGCTGGTGGATGATGAAGAGCGCATTTTACGCTCGCTCAGCATGCTGCTGCGGACGCAATATCAGATTTTTGCGACCAGTGATGGGAATGAAGCACTGAAGATTCTGAGTCAGGAAAAGATCCATGTGATCATTTCCGACCAACGTATGCCGATCATGACCGGCACCGAACTGCTCAAGCAGGCGCGGGACGTCGCGCCGGATACTATTCGTATCCTCCTGACCGGATACTCGGATGCGGATGCAGCGCTGGATGCGCTGAATGACGGCGAGATTTTCCGTTATATCAATAAACCTTGGGGTCCTAAGGAGCTGCGCGAAACCATCGCGCAAGCCGCAAGCATCGCAGACAAACTGGACGCCCTGCCTGACGTGCCAGTCCTGCACATGACTGCACCAAGTGAGATCGTTACTGCAGCGGTAGCTGCTCCTGTGTCCGAAGTACCGCTTGTCTGTATGGTGCTTGACCGTGATGAATCCACCTATCTCGTGGTCAAAGAGATTCTGGAGCCGGCCCATCAGGTCATCTGGCGTCAGGATGTGCAGTCGGCACTGACCACGCTGATGACGCAGTCGGTCGCCATCATGGTCACCGAACTGAGCCTCGGCGATGAGGATCTGAGCGCGATGATCAAGACGCTCAAGCAGGAGCATCCTGAGATGCTCACGATCATTCTGACCAACTTCAAAGACACTTCACGCTTGATCGAACTGATCAATCAGGCTCAGGTCTATCGTTATTTGCCCAAGCCGGTCCGTCGTGGCCTCTTGAGCAAGAGTATCGAATCATCAATTGTGCGTTATAAGGCACTGAATGCCCAGCCAGAGCGCCTGCAGACCCAGCAAGTCGAGGTCACGCAGGATCCGATGCAGAGCGCAGATAACAAGAAAGTCTCCGACTTCCTGACCCAATTGCGTGCCAAGCTCAATCGTAATCTGGGATTGAATGCTTAAACGCTCATATCCCTAAATTTAAAAAAGATGCCTATCAGGCATCTTTTTTTGTTTGGGCGTGAGCAGCTTATTCTGGGCTTGTGGCTGTCGTTCAATACCGAAAATTGTATTGAAAATATCAGAGTGTCTGCACGGTTGGACAAAGTGCGCTTTTTTAAATCCTGAATCTGCTAAAATCCGCCTCTCATCAGGGTTATTTGTACACGACAGGACAGGACATGGCAGACAATCAGACTTTGCTCAAACAACGCGTCGCAGAAGCGGCACTGGCTCATCTGCCTAAAGGCGGCGTACTGGGCGTGGGCACGGGCAGCACGGTCAATTGCCTGATTGATCTCCTGCCGGAGTTACGTCTGGAAGCCGCCGTATCCAGCTCCAAAGCAACCGAAGATCGCCTGAAGGCTAAGGGTATTCGCGTCATTGGTCTGAATGAGGTCAGCAGTCTGGATGTGTATATCGACGGTGCGGATGAAATTGACCGTTTCTTGCATATGATTAAAGGCGGCGGCGGCGCATTGACCCGCGAAAAAATCGTCGCATCGGTTGCCAAACGCTTTATCTGTATCGCGGATGAGTCGAAGTGGGTCGAGCAGTTGGGCCGTGCATTTCCGTTGCCGATTGAAGTCATTCCGATGGCACGCTCGGCAGTGGCACGTAAGCTTGTGGGCTTAGGGGGCTCTCCGGTCTATCGTGAGGGCTTTGTCACAGATAATGGCAATGTCATTCTTGATGTGTATAACCTCAATATTCTGGACGCGATTCTGCTTGAGCAGGAGCTGAACAATCTGGCCGGTGTGGTTTGTAATGGCCTGTTTGCCCGTCAGGGTGCTGATCTGGCATTGCTCGCTGGTCCCGGCGGTATTCGCGAGGTGACGCGTCCATAAGCGTCTGACGCATTCTGAGCCTGCGATGTGTTTTTGATGTCTCAAGGCCAAAAAAAACGAGAGGGGAGCGATTGTTCTCTTTATTTAAGCGATCACCATCACAGAGCGATACGCAGGCACTGGATCATGTGCAGATACCGCTATTGCCTGAGATCGAGTGGCGCATCAATGCCAGAGCCAAACGACTGCGGCTGACCATCAAGGCCGGTCGAGTCTGGGTGACTATTCCTCCGCGAACCTCGGCAGCATTCGTGCATCGCTTTTTGGAGGATTCGCGGCCTTGGCTCATCGAGCAATGGCAAAAGCAGCAGCAACATTTCCATGGGCTGGCCCATCCTGCACATTTATCGACGCCTTCCGGTTCACTGACTTTGCCGGTCTTGGCTCAGACCTGGCAACTGGATGTCGGACCTCATCCGCGTTTGAAAGTATTAGATGATGTTTTACTGGTGCCGGAAACCCACACCAGTACGCATCTGCGTCAATGGGTCAAGCAACAGGCGCAGCAGTATCTGCCACAACGTCTGGCTGCGCTTGCCGAGTTGCATGGCTTTGTCTATAGCGGTTGTACCATTCGTCATGCGCGGACGCGCTGGGGGAGTTGTACCCGACAGGGCAAGATCAATCTGAATGCCTCACTCATGCTGTTGCCTTTAGCACTGGTGGATTATGTGCTGCTGCATGAGCTATGCCATACCCGTCAGTTTAACCATTCGCCTTTGTTCTGGCAGGAGATGCAACTGGTCTGCCCGGATTATATCCAGTGTCGTCACCAGATCAAGACACTGGCGTTGCCCGCTTGGTGGCATCAGCAGCACGCTTGATCACTTGATTCAGTTAAATTTTGCCCGCTTGATTTGTCCTTGGCAGAATTGATCATTTTTTCAGGCAAAAACTACAGTTCGGCTATATCGCGGATTAGGTGATTTTGATAGAGTCGGTTGATTTAATCAAAAGAGCCGCGTGTTCTTTGGTGCCATCCAAGCAGGGAATCAAGCGGGGGTAAATACACGCCCGTTTGCACAAGACCACGTCATATAATCGATGAGGAAAAGACCATGGTAAGCTTTCTGTCCAACGAATGGTTCGATAAAGTAGCAGAACTGACACAGGCCGCAGGTGATTTGAATATCCCGCCAGCCATTGCCAACATGACCCTGAACATGAATGTCAGCGGTGGCAGCGAAGGTCCGGTGGATCTGGCTCTGGCCGGTGGCAAGATCGTAAAGGGTCTGGCAGATGGTGCCAAGACCACGCTGCAAC
>JASLEL010000418.1 GCA_030151145.1 Aquirhabdus sp.
GCCTTGAACAGCGGTGCAATACGATTTAATTGATCGCGTTCGCTGCTGGACAGGTTTTGTAGTAGCACCGGCAACAGACGCGCATTACCCAGATTCAGCTCGCTACGGATGTTACGCACGGCGGTGATGAGATTCTGCAGCCAGACCATGTCGGCTTCGGCTTGCTCGCTGATGCGGTCCGGATTCACGACGGGATAGGTCGCCAGCATGATGCTGTCGGTTTCCTTGCGACCGATCATCGGGGCGAGGGTTTGCCAGATTTCCTCGGTCAGGTAGGGCATCAGCGGGTGCAGGAGACGCAGGCTGGTTTCCAGCGTCGCCAGCAGGACGCGACGGACTTCGGCTTTACGCTCATCTGAGGCATCGCCGTTCAGTACCGGCTTGGTCAGCTCCAAGTACCAGTCGCAGTATTCGGTCCAGATGAAGTCATAGAGGGCTTGTGCTGCCAGATCCAGACGGTAGTCGGCAAAGGCTTGCGCGACAGCCGCTTCGGCGCGTTGCAGACGACTGACGATCCAGCGCTCAGGCAGCTCCCAGAGGTCAGTACGGGGCGCTTGACCAGAAGCGAGTTGGCCAATGGTTTGACCTTCGCAGTTCATCAGCACGAAGCGCGTGGCGTTCCAGATCTTGTTGCAGAAGTTGCGATAGCCTTCGACACGCTTGAGGTCAAACTTGATGTCGCGACCGGTGTTGGCGAGTGCGCAGAAAGTAAAGCGCAGCGCATCAGTGCCATAGGCTTGTAAGCCTTCGGGGAACTCTTTGCGTGTGGCTTTCTCGATCTTGGGGGCATCTTCGGGTTTCATCAGACCTGTGGTGCGCTTGGCGACCAGACTTTCCAGATCGATACCGTCAATAAGGTCGATCGGGTCCAAGACATTACCTTTGGATTTCGACATCTTCTGACCTTCGCCATCGCGCACGAGGCCGTGGACGTAGACGGTCTTAAACGGGATCTGTGGCGTGCCGTCGTCGTTCTTGACGAAGTGCAGCGTCATCATGATCATGCGCGCCACCCAGAAGAAAATAATGTCAAAGCCCGTCACCAGCACGTCGGTCGGGTGGAAGGTTTTGAGTTCTGGCGTATTCTCAGGCCAGCCGAGCGTCGAGAAGGTCCACAGCGCGGAGGAGAACCAGGTATCCAACACGTCGTCGTCCTGACGCAGGGTCAGATCGGCAGGTAGATTGTGCTTGGCACGCACTTCGGCCTCGTCGCGGCCGACATAGATATTGCCTGCCTCGTCGTACCACGCTGGGATGCGGTGACCCCACCACAGCTGACGCGAGATACACCAGTCCTGCAGATTGTTCATCCACGCCATGTACATGTTGCTGTACTGCTCGGGCACGAATTTGATCTGACCGTTCTGTACGACTTCAATCGCTGGCTTGGCGAGCTCTGCCATGCTGACATACCACTGATCGGTGAGCAGCGGCTCGACTACAACCCCCGAGCGGTCGCCTTTCGGGGCTTTCAGTGTATATGGGTCGATCTTGTCCAGCCAGCCGTGGTCCTTCGCTTCCTGTACCAGTTTTTTACGTGCGGCGAAGCGCTCAAGGCCCGCGTACTCAAGCGGTGCGGCGATGGTTTGCGAGATTGGCGCGCCGGCCTTCTCCATGTACTCAAAGTTCGCCAGCACTTCGGCGTTGAGGTTAAAGATATTGATCATCGGCAGGTGATGACGCTTGCCGAGGTCGAAGTCGTTGAAGTCGTGGGCAGGCGTGATCTTGACGCAGCCGGTACCGAAAGCTTGATCGACGTATTCGTCAGCCACGATCGGGATCAGACGACCGGTGATTGGCAGGCGGATTTGCTGACCAATTAAATGCTGATAGCGCTCATCGTTCGGATTGACCGCAACCGCAGTATCACCCAGCAGGGTCTCGGGACGCGTGGTCGCGACGACGAGGTAATTCTGACCGTCTTTCGTGGTCACAGACTCATCTGCAAAGAAGTAGCGGAAATGCCACAGCGATCCTGTGGTCTCGACGCTCTCGACTTCAAGGTCCGACAGGGCGGTGTGCAGCTTGGGGTCCCAGTTGACGAGGCGCTTGCCACGATAGATCAGACCCTGCTCATGCAGACGGACGAAGACTTCCTTGACGGCATTGGACAGACCGTCGTCCATGGTGAAGCGCTCGCGGCTCCAGTCGACCGATGAGCCGAGACGGCGAATCTGCTGGGTGATGGTGCCGCCGGACTGGCCTTTCCACTCCCAGACTTTCTCAAGGAACTTCTCGCGGCCCAAGTCGTGACGGCTGATCTGCTGCGCAGCGAGCTGACGCTCAACGACCATCTGCGTTGCGATCCCGGCGTGGTCGGTCCCAACCTGCCACAGGGTGTTGCAGCCTGACATGCGGTGGTAGCGGATGAGGGCGTCCATGATGGCATTGTTAAAGCCATGGCCCATATGCAGGCTGCCGGTGACATTCGGCGGCGGGATCATGATCGAGTAGGGCGTGCCGGTACCTGACGGCTTGAAATAGCCATGCGACTCCCACACCGGATACCAGCGACCTTCGATGGCGGCGGGATCGTAAGTCGTCGCAAGCTGGTCTTGGGTTGGGGTATCGAGTGTGGAATCGTGCGCGGTCATGATGGTCCAAACAAATGCTGCAAAAAATGAACGGCTATTGTAGCGGATTTTGCAGGGCTTTGGGCGTTCGTGGCGTAGCTCTGCGGTCTGGATTTGACAATCTGGACAGTAGACCCGCGTGTTCTGGCACATGGTTGTCGGGCTGAATTTGGTCTATGATCGACATAGCGATAACAACATGCTTTCTTTTAAGAAACCAAGGACACCATCCATGATCACCTCCAATCCTGCCACGAGCAAACGTCCCGTCAAAAACCGCCATACGCCACTCGTAGGCCAGACCATCTGGATCACCGGTGCCTCAAGCGGCATCGGCGAAGCACTGGCGGTCGCGGTGGCGGCACGTGGGGCCAATGTGGTGCTGTCGGCGCGCCGTATGGAAGAGCTGGAGCGCGTCAAGGCGGCCTGTGCACGTGCAGGGCAGGGGCGACTGCTCGCGGTAGCGCTGGATGTGACGGATGATGCAGCGTGCGATCAAGCGTACTTTGACATCACCAAAGCTATGGGGCAGGTCGACTGGCTGATCAACAATGCCGGGATCAGCCAGCGCTCGCTGGTCGCGGATACGGTCGCGGCGGTAGATCGTAAGCTCATGGAGGTGGACTACTTCGCGGTGGTCAATCTCACGCGTAAAGTCCTGCCGGATATGGTCAAGCGCAAGCATGGCAAGCTCGTGTATATCTCCAGTGTCGCAGGGCTGGTCGGCACGCAGTACCGCGCGAGCTACGCGGCCGCCAAGGCGGCGGTGCATCTATTTGCCAATAGTCTGCGGGCCGAGGTGGCGGCGCAGGGTGTGGGTGTGAGCGTGGTGTTTCCAGGCTTTGTGCATACCAATGTCTCGGTGGCAGCACTCACCGGTGACGGCTCGGCGCAGGGCACCATGGATGAGGCGCAGGCCCATGCCATGAGTGCCGAAGACTTCGCCGAGAAGACCGTCAAAGCGCTGCTCGCAGGGCGTGAATATGTGGTGGTCGGAGGACTCAAGGAGCGGGTGGCAACCCTGCTGGGACGCGTGTCGCCGCCGCTCTTGTATAAGGTGATTCGCCGGGCCAAGGTGCGCTGAGTGGGACAGTAAAGAATAGGTTAGGTGAAAAAATAGGAGTAATATGTGATTTAAGTCGCATAATGGTGTGGTTTGTGACGGTGCGGTTAAAATGTAAGCAGGTGTGTCTGCAGGATAGACGACTTAGCCGTTTGGATAATAATGAACTCCTCTTCATGGAAGTGAGTCAGAATAATGAAATCACGTCAATATCTTGGGGCGCTTTCAACACTTGCCCTGTCGCTGGCCATTGCAGGATGTGGTGGAGGGTCTGGTGGTGGTGCGACGCCCGCACCTGCGCCCAGCCCAACACCCAGCCCAACACCCAGCCCAACACCCAGCCCATCTCCCGGTCCTAGTCCATCTCCGAGCCCATCGCCAAGCCCTACGCCGACGCCTTCGGCCCGAATTGCGAATGGCCCGGCGACCACGGCGCTGATGATACCCGCACCGGCACCGACACCTGTATCGACTCCTTCATTGCCTGCACCGATCACACCGGCCAATCCCAATGCACCGACCAATCCGCAGCCGACCTCGATATCGGCCATCCCTGCGGGCTGGTCTTTTGGCAATCTGACGGTTGGGCCGAAAGCGATTGCTAATTTTAATTTTCCGGCGATGTATGCACCCAGCGCTCAGTACATCGGCAATTCGATGGAGGTATCTGCAACATTCTCGATCCCCTCCAGCATGGGTGGGGGGCTTGGAACGCTGTCGATTGGCGGCTTGACATCGCTTTTAAAGGGATTCACGGGTACGAGGTCTTCGGGGTCATACAATGTCGTGGATCTGTCTAGCCTTGCAAGCGGCACTTACCCATTGACGCTGAATATCAGTAATGGCACTGGTCCGGGGTTCACGGTCGTGCAGAATGTCGTGCTGGACCGCCCGCCAACAGTGATTGCCAATCAGCCATTTAGCGTTACTGCATCTGCAGCAGCGAGTGTAGCGGGTATGCTCCCCCCCCAAGTGCCTTTGAACTTTAGCTGTACGGATGACTATGGCTGTACTGTGGCTGCCGCAGTGAATGGTAATGCGGTATCCGGGATCAGCGGCAGCAGTGCCAATATGACCCTCTCATTGCCTGCCAATAGTACCAGTCTGACTTTATCGGCGGTGGATACGGTCAACCAGACGACCTCTGTGACAGATACGATCCTCGTCAATACTCAATTGACCACGACTGCCAACGTGCCGGGTACGATCATGGATATGGATGCAACCCGCATCCTCTATCTGGATGCTACAGGCAGCAAGCTGTATATCCGCAACCGCAGCACCTCCAGTGACACGCTGATCTATAACCTGCCACAGGCCATCGGCGGTGTTGGACTTGGCAACATGCGCCTGACCAGTACCGGCGCGGTGTTCTCTTTCCCGAATGCGGTATCGTCAACGAATTCGTCTCTAGCCTATCTGACGTTGGCTTCGTGGGAAAACGGTCAACTGCTGAATATCGGCGTGCTAAACGACAATGTTGGCGTCAACGGAAATTTTGTGCTCTGGACTACGGTATTCACCCCGACATTGCGCAGTCTCTACCTGCGTGATGTCTCGGCTGGACTAAGTTACAACCTTGATACCGTCTATACGGGTATCGGAGATGGCTCTGTCGCTGCCAACGGTGTGGTCGTCATTAAGGATTCGGCGAGTGGGAGTATGAAGCTGTATCTGCCGAATGGCACGACTAAATTGATCGCTCAGGATGGCGGCGGCACGGTCAATATCAATCCGGTCACGGATGGCAGTAATGTCC
>JASLEL010000143.1 GCA_030151145.1 Aquirhabdus sp.
TGTGATGAAGAGACGGGGCTGTTATGAATGCAGACTTAAGTGAGCTGTCTGTTGCTGAGCTGGAGCGAGTGATTAATCAGGCGCGCAGTCTGGTTGAGACCAAGCAGAGCGATGCGATTAAAGATGCATATAATCAGATCGAGGCAATTGCAGCTGGTGTCGGTATGAGTTTGGATGCGCTGATTCAGGCCGGCCGTGCACGCACGCGCAAAGCGCCTGCACTGCGTCGTCCTGTAGAGGCTCGTTATCGCAATCCGGATAACCCTGCTGATACCTGGACAGGTCGTGGCAAGCCGCCGCGCTGGTTGGCTGCCAAGATCAATGCCGGTGCCAATAAAGAAGATTTTCTGATCTGACCTGCACCGGATGGTTGAATGTCTGATACGCACGATGAGTCCGGTGCAAACCGCGATCTCGCAGTGTGTGATGGGCGGTACTGTAGGCGTCTGCAGTCTGTCCATGTGGTACTTACGCGCCTGTAGCTATGTGATTGTAGTTATGTGATTGTGAAAGGCCATGGCAGCGTGTGCTGCCGGGCATGTGTCAGCGCGGTTGATCTGACGGCATGACACGCTTCACTGCGCGGGGATTGGGTGAATGACGCAGCAGCCTGTTTTTGCGGTCTATACGGTTTACTCAATCCACCGCTTATGAATATTCATCAGATCAAATCACATGTTTTATGCATCAACATGGGTGATCTTGTGATTAAATCGGAAACACTCGTCTGCGGGTGTTTTTTTATGCCTGTAAGTCCGGTATAACCCCAGATGGGAAACTGATGGATGCACATGTGCGATGTCTTGAGTCATCAATTGCACATCAGGGATTTTGTTTGTCATAAATATTACGCATAATTGGTCGATTACATGTTGCTTCGTATAGGGATGAATCGTTGGTGTCTTTAGCTGCTCAGGTCAACAGGAAAGGCACACCCGGTTGGCGCTGGCTGGTCTTTGCATGCATTCTCGTGGTTGTCTTTGTTCTGCTGCAGTTGCCTGCGGCATGGATTCTGGCGCGTGTCGCACCCAATCACCCTAATCTGGATAATGTCAGTGGCAATATCTGGCATGGTCAGGGCGATTGGCATTATCAGAATGTTCAAGGCGTGGTGACTTGGCAGGTGCGGCCGTGGATGTTGCTTTTGTTCCGGGCGAGTGCGTCTGTTGAGCTGACGACGGGGGATGCGCATCTGGATGGCGTGCTGACCTATGGGCGGCATCGCATTCAGGTCGACGGACTGCATGGGCGGATTGATGCCGACACGTTGCGTGCGGTGCTGCCTTGGCAGTGGCCCGCAAGTCCGGTGGTGCTAAACGATGTGGCATTTACATTGCAGGATACACAGGGCTTCTCGGATGTGCGTGGGACGATGAGCTGGGGTGGTGGGCTTCTGGCTTATCCCAATGCCGGGCATCTGGAGCGCGCCAATCTGCCGCCGCTGCTCGGTGCTTTAAATATGGACAAAGATCGTCTGCATCTGGCGCTGACCAATGAGCAAAAAGAACGTATGGCTGACTTTTATCTGTCGCCTGTGGCAGCAGGCCAGCCGCAGATGATGCTGGATGTGCAACTGGCGCAGCGTCTGTTGCTCAATGTCGCAAGCTACCATGGGCAGGCGGGTCTGGATACGGCGGTGGTCACGCTCCGGCAGCCACTGGCCTCGGTAGGGAGTCTGTAATGGCACAGCGTCTCGGAAAATGGGTGCAGCAGACTACACTGGTGGAGCGTGCAGAGCGACTGGCCCCATGGGCATTGTTTCTGCTGATCATCTGGCTGTGCTGGCAGATCGCCAGTGTATTCTGGCTGATTCTAAATCCGCCGGCGTCGCCGCTTGCGCGCGCGGTGCCTTTAGGCAGTGGTGCGCCCAGTACGCCCAATATCACCGGTTTTAGTTATTTTGCTGAAAACAATGCCTCGCCTCAGGCGGCACAGGCCGATTTGCCGATGCGTCTGGAAGGCATCTTTATGGCACAGCCGGATGCGCTGTCGGCCGCCGTGATCAATGTCAACAATGCCTCGGCCCGCTATCGGGTCGGGCAGCAGATCGACAATACCGGCTATCAGCTGGCGTCGGTCAACTGGAATGTGGTGACACTGCAGCGCAATGATGGCTCGACTCAGCAACTGAAGTTTGATCAGCCGGCGCTAACGGGTTTTGGTAATGCGCCGGTCGGTCAGCCGGGTATGACGCCTAATGGCATGCCGCCGGGTGTGATGGGGGGCGGTATCGTCAATGGCGCTGTGATGGGCGGTCCGCGGGGTATGCCCGATGCCCGCTTTGGTGGTGCAGCAGGCAAGCAGAATGCGCTGTCGGACGCTGTCCGGCAGATGCGGGATAATCCGACCGGCTATGTGGCACAGATGGGTCTGCAGAGCAGTGGTGATGGTCGCGGCTATGAGGTGGCGGCGAATGCACCGCCCAATCTGCTGTCGCAGTTTGGTCTGAAGGTCGGAGACAAGATCGTCTCGGTCAACGGTCAGCCCGTCGGCAATCCGAGCAGCGATGCACAGCTGATGCAGCAAATGCAGCAGGGGCATAATGCGCAGGTGCAGATTCAGCGCGGCAGTCAGACCTTGACGGTGCAGCAGTCGTTTTAAGTAGTTGATGTCTGGTGATGGATGATACGTGTGGCATGCCGTGACACAGTCAAACGGCAGACGGATCAGGAAAAACGTGGGAATGAGGCGGGTCTGTCGCGGTGGGATGGATGCGTGGTTTGATGACGGAATTGAAAGGTTGTTGTGAGTACTATGAAGACATCCAGAAAGCATGAAGCGGTAAATTCAGCAGGGTCCGCCCGATCCCGACACGCGGGGCGTCCGGCGCTATGGCTTGCCGTGCCGCTCTTGACCACGCTGGCTGTGCCGGCATGGGCGCAGACCTGGAAGATTAACCTCCTGAATGCGGATATTAATGCCTTCGTCTCCGAAGTGGCGGACATCACGGGCAAGAATTTTGCGGTGGATCCACGCGTCAAAGGTACGGTGACGGTGATTTCCAACAAAGCGCTGGACAAGGATCAGGTCTATCAGCTGTTTGAAGGCGTGCTCAACGTCAATGGCGTGGTGGCGATCCCGTCGGGCAATACCATTAAACTGGTGCCGGATGTCAATGCTAAGCAGTCGGGTGTGCCGTTTGACCTGCGCGCCAAAGTACGTGGTGACAATGTCGTCACCCGCGTCATCTGGCTTGAGAATACCAATCCCAACGATCTGGTGCCGGCCTTGCGTCCGCTCCTGTCGCAGTTTGCCCATCTGGCTGCGGTGCCGGGCACCAATGCCCTGATCGTCTCGGATCGTGCACAGAGCATAGACCAACTGGCGGAGATGGTGCGCTCGCTGGATGGCACCGGGCAAGATCAACTGGACATCATCCAGCTCAAAGAAACCAGTGTGGATGACATCGTCAATCAGATCGAATCACTCATCGCCACCTCGACCAATAAAGAAGTACGCGGTTCGCGCCTGCGCATCATTGCCGATAGTCGCAGCAATCGCCTCCTGATTAAAGGTGACGACCGCGCACGGACCCGGATCAAGAATCTGGTTGCGCAGCTCGATGTCGCGCCCATCAGTACGCTGAATAATATGCGCGTCTTTCATCTGAAAAACGCCAGTGCCAAAACCATGGCCGATATGCTGCAAGGCTTGATCTCGGGCAAGGCGGGGAGTGGCAGTAGCCGCAGTTCGTCCTCGTCGTCGGGCTTGAGCAACTCCAACAGCAGCAGTTCAAACAGTCTGAGCAGCTCATCAAATTCGTCGCTGGGCGGTAGCACGACCGGCACGGGGAACTCGTCCAGTTTCGGCAGTACGACAGACAGTTCCTCCAGCGTGTTTAGCGCCAATGGCGTCAGCATCATTGCCAATGAAGAGCTGAATTCGATCGTGGTCAAGGCTGATCCGTCGATGATGCGTGATATCTCCAGCATCATTCAGCAGCTTGATGTGCGTCGCGCGCAGGTGCTGATTCAAGCGGCCATCGTCGAAGTGTCGGGTAGCAATGTACAGCAGCTCGGTGTGCAGTGGGCGCTGGGTAATGCCTCAAGCGGCGTTGGTGTGGTGAACTTCACCAATGGTGGTGCCAGCGTGGCTAATATCGCAGCGGCCGTCGCGAGCAAGAGCTATTCCTCCTTGGCGTTGCCTGCCGGTGCGCTGGTTGGTCTTGGTACCAGTAAGACTAACAGCAGCGGGCAGACCAGTTTTTATGGTGCAGTGCTGAATGCCTTGAGTTCGACCACCGGGTCCAATCTGATCTCGGTGCCGTCGGTGATGGCACTGGATAATGTCAAAGCCGAAATGGTGGTCGGTCAGAACGTACCGTTTATTACCGGTTCGACCACGACGACTTCGGCAGGTACTACGACGCCGTTTACCACTATCGAGCGCAAAGACGTCGGTGTGACGCTCAAAGTCGTACCGCATATCGGAGAGGGCGGCACGCTGCGCCTCGAAGTCGAGCAGGAAGTGTCGTCGATTGCCCCGACCAATACCATTGGTGCAACCACGGCGGACCTCGTGACCAACAAACGCTCGGTCAAGACCACGGTGCTGGCGGATGACCAGCAGACCATCGTGCTGGGCGGCATGATGCAGGATGACAATAATCAGGAGCTGGATCAGGTGCCGGGATTGGGTCGCATCCCGCTGATCGGCGGCCTGTTCCGCTCGCGTTCCAGCAGCTTTACCAAAAACAACCTGCTGATCTTCCTGCAGCCAACCATCCTGCGTGACGGGCAAAACATCGATGCCATCAGTCAGGAGCGCTACGAGGACATCCGCTCGCTGCAACTGCAACTGGATGCCAAAGGTCAGTTGACCCGTCTGCCGCCATCGGCCAATCAGATGTTTTCCAAACCATCCATGGTCATCAATCCGGCCTTGAGTCGCGCCATGTCGGCGGATCTGGGTCGTGGCGACCGTACGCCTGAGCAACCGTTTGCGCCGTCGCCAGCCACTACCGATCCGACGCCGCCAGCCCAGCCTGCGGTCACGCCGCGCAAGCCTTGATGCGGATGTGTGGATCAGGCTGCGGTTGCCTATGGCTGTCTGTGGTTAAGTGATCTGGTCTAGGTTCGGGCGGGTTGAGTTCGGGTTGGGCGTCGCCGAGGGTGTCTTGCAGGGCGGGTAGACTGTGTTATGCTCAAGAGCTGCCCAGTCCGAAGGAATGCAAGATGCCTAAGTCAAAGAAAAATAATCTCCCGCAGGCTCCGGTCGGAGTGACAATTGCGGGCTGGTCTGGCGTCAAGGCGGTGTTCCTTGATCTGGATGGCACTTTGATCGACTCGGCGGCGGATATTCTGCGCGCCGTGAACTTTGCCCTCTATGACTTTGGCCTTGAGCCAGTCTCGGATGCGCAGGTGCGCATGTGGGTCGGGCGCGGTGCGAGTCGATTGATTCAGTGCGTGCGTGAGGCGCGTGGCATTGCGCTGGATCGCCACGATGCACTGCTACAGCATTTCATGCAGCACTATCAGGCCGAAGTCTGTGTCGACAGCACCATCTATCCCGGTGTGGTCGAGTTTTTGACTTGGTGCAAATCAAATCACCTGTATCTCGCCTGCATCACCAATAAACCCTACCAGCCTGCCGTCAAGCTCTTGGCCGCCCTCAATCTCTTGGATGACTTTTCGCTCATTCTCGGAGGTGATACGCTCGAGCACCGCAAGCCGCATCCGGCACCGCTCCTGCATGCGCTGTCCTACTACGATTTGGCGCCTGCTGAGGCAGTGATGGTGGGGGATTCGCGCAATGACGTCGAGGCGGCGCATGCGGCGGGACTGCGCTGTGTAGCACTGGATTATGGCTACAATCATGGTGAGCCGATTGCGGCTTGTGCGCCGGATTTACTGCTTGATTCACTGGCCGGATTGATATAGATTGATCGCCAAGAACGCAGGCACCACTGCCTTATTCGCATTTTTTACCAGACCCGTGGCCTGATCAAACCGCACCGGGTCACATTGCCAGATAAGGGCAATGATCATTACGTTGAGCATAAGATCATGATCCATCCTGCAGGATTTCGTTGGCGTCGCTAATTTTTTCAGCTTCAGAGCAATTCTGTGGCGCGTTGCGACGTGTGTTTTCCAATCCTGATTGAAGATGAGTGACATGATGAAAATTGAAGAATTTGAGCGCCTGGTTCAGGCGGGTTATCGCTATATCCCTGTATTTTCCCAACGTCTGGCGGATACCGACACGCCAGTTTCGGTTTTTGCACGTCTACGCGCACAGGCTGAGCCTGCGCATCGCGCCCGTTACTTGTTTGAGTCGGTGCATGGTGGTGAGCGCTGGGGGCGTTATTCCATCGTGGGCTTAGGCAATGGCACGGTATTTCAGTGCCGGGGTGGCGTGATCCAGATCCAGCATGCCGATGGCACACGTGAGTCCGTGCAGACGCAAGACCCCTTTGCCTTTATCCGTACCTTCCAGTCGGCCTTCCATGTGCCGCCTGCCAGCGAAGTGCCGACCTTGCCAAAATTCACCGGCGGGCTGGTGGGCTATTTTGGCTATGACACGGTGCGCTATATCGAGCCGCGCCTGTCGCATGTGCCTGAGTCTGACCCGATTGGGCTGCCAGACTTCTGGTTTATGGTGTCGGATACTGTCGTCGTGTTTGATAATCTGCGCGACACGCTGTCGATCATCACCCATGCCGATAGTCAGGAGCCCAACGCTTATGCCGAGGCGCAAGCGCGGCTGCAGGCCGTCGAAGCAGCACTGGCGCTGCCGGTCTCGCTGAAGGCTATACCTCATACGGCACCAGTCTTTGTCTCGCAAAGCGGCGATGAGAAGTTTAAGACCGATGTGACGCGCATCCAGGAATACATCAAGGCGGGTGATGTCATGCAGGTGGTGCCAAGCCAGCGCATGAGCAGTCCCTTTGATGGCGATCCGCTGTCGGTCTATCGGGCGCTACGTCATCTGAATCCGTCGCCTTATATGTTCCTCGTCGATGGCGAGACGCTGGCGGACGAGACGGGGGCGAGCAAGCCTTTCCACCTCGTCGGCTCCTCGCCCGAGATCCTGACGCGACTGGAGGGCGATACCGTCACGGTACGCCCGCTGGCAGGCACGCGCCCACGTGGCAAGACCCCCGAAGAAGAGGCAGCCCTTGAGGCCGATCTCTTGGCCGATGGTAAAGAGATCGCTGAGCACCTGATGCTGATCGATCTGGGGCGCAACGATGTGGGCCGGGTCAGTCAGATCGGTAAGGTGCGCGTCACCGAGCAGATGGTGATCGAGAAATACTCGCACGTGATGCATATCGTCTCCAATGTCGAAGGCAAGGTGCGCCCTGAGCTGGATGCGCTGGATGTCTTTAAGGCGACCTTCCCGGCGGGCACGCTGTCGGGTGCGCCCAAGATCCGTGCCATGGAGATCATCGACGAGCTTGAGCCAGTCAAACGGGGTGTGTTTGGCGGGGCAGTCGGCTATCTCGGCTGGCATGGCGAGATGGACATGGCGATCGCGATTCGTACAGCCGTGATTGCGGGTGGTCAGGTGCATGTACAGGCGGGCGCGGGGATCGTTGCGGACTCCGTACCGGCCAGTGAATGGAATGAAACCCTCATCAAAGCGCGCGCCGTGATCAAGGCGGTCGAATTATCGGCAAACGGACTGGTTTTTTAGTTTTTTTGAAAAAACGGGCTTGCCATGCGGCAAGTCTCTGTTACAATGCACGCCGCTTTGATGCACTTGTTGATGTTGACGTAAGCCGGTATAGCTCAGTTGGTAGAGCAACTGACTTGTAATCAGTAGGTCCCGAGTTCGATTCTTGGTGCCGGCACCATTTAGGTGGTGAGCTTAAATGTCTGCAAGTGATTGAGGTATAACAATTGGCGGTGTGCTGATTGTATTTGGTGAGGTTCCCGAGCGGTCAAAGGGATCAGACTGTAACTCTGACGCGAAAGCTTCGAAGGTTCGAATCCTTCCCTCACCACCATATTTGTTGTGTTGTTGTGCTGCTACTGATGTGGCAGTTGTGAGTGGTACCAGTTGTGCGGGAGTAGCTCAGTTGGTAGAGCGTCAGCCTTCCAAGCTGAATGTCGCGAGTTCGAACCTCGTCTCCCGCTCCATGATACGGTTTGCCGTTAAGTTTTGCTCTTATAGCTCAGTGGTAGAGCACTCCCTTGGTAAGGGAGAGGTCTCCAGTTCAAATCTGGATAAGAGCTCCATATGTGGTACGACCCAAGGAAAGCGTGATTTCATAAAATGGAATGTCCTGCCTTGTGGTTTGTGATGCTGTTGCAGTGTTGATGTAAATGTAAGCGCAAACGATCATGACAGGCGGGCCAAGTGCCTGCTTGTTGTTTTGTTGGCGGGTAGTCGGCGCGGGTGCGCCGCACGTGTCTAAACGACGTGTATAGACGTGTATAAATTGTCTGGATGTTCCATCCGACGTGGACGAGGGAGACTCTCATGGCAAAGGCCAAGTTTGAACGTAACAAGCCGCACGTTAACGTCGGCACCATCGGTCACGTTGACCATGGTAAAACCACCCTGACTGCTGCAATCAGCCTGAACTGTGCGAAAGCATACGGTGGCGAAGTCAAGAACCTG
>JASLEL010000151.1 GCA_030151145.1 Aquirhabdus sp.
AAGAAATTATTGTACCCATAAAAGAGATCGCAAGAGATTATGAAGCAAGAATGTATGATGCAATTAATAATTTAGCAACTTTCGAAAATTGCTCCCCACAAGATATACTAGACAGAATCTTAAATTTTTCAGCCGACCTAATCTCGGTCCGCATCATTCACAAAGATCTTTCCAATGGAACAATACCATTAGAAGACGGTGTCTTACTTTATCAAAAAGTCCGAGATTTAATGATCTCAGCCTCATTATCAACCTCATTAAAGAAAAAATATTTCAGCGGAGCAAAACCAACAGAAACCAATAATTATATTTCCAATCTAAGATTTGGACAAACTGGCGTTGGCAGCTACATATTAACCATCATTTCCCCCACTTCACCTCAATTAATCAATGACGAACCACTTGATCAAATACCATTCTCGAGACTGGTTACATCAAACCTTGTATCTGGTTTAAAATCCATAAACGACGCCTCTGACAAATACAACAAAAAAGGGGATATTTTAGTTTTTGACAATACAATTAATGCTGGAGCTAGCATTAATATGTGCGAAGCTTTACTTGGTTTATCCGGTAAAGATCGCCACCGATCTTTTGTAATCACAATAAGACCATCAGCATGCGAAGAAAATAACTATTTGGACCTACCTCTTGAATTTAATTTCACTGACAGATCTGTTGAGAACCTAAAAAAAGCTTTGGGCTATTTTAAAGAAAAATATGTGATTGAGAATCAGTCGATTGTCGGCCACGTAAAACAACTTGAACGAAAACCAAAATCCGAAATTGGAACAGCAATAATATCAAGTAAGATCAACGGCATCGAACGAAACATATCCATAGACCTGCAAGAATATGACTACAAACAAGCAATACGTGCCCACGAACAAAATGAACTCATAACATGTCATGGTGATATCCATATCAGACCTAGATCTGCAAAACTGGTTAACCCTCATGGTTTTACTGTGAACGTACAAAACCGTCTTTATAGTGATTATTAACAGTCATAGACTCCCTCCTCCCACACCACCTTCCGCCCCTCCTCTGCCCACGCATCCGCGTGCGGCAGATACCTCGCCTCGATCACATTACGCTTGATCTTCATGGTCGGGGTCAGGAAGCCATTCTCCATCGTCCACTGATCCCGCACCACCACCGCGAAAGCCAGCTTCTCATGCTCCTCCAGACTCGCATTCACCTGATCGAGCAAGCCTGCCAGCTCAGCCGTAAGCCCATCCCGATTCAGCTCCCCCCGCTCCAGCGCCTGCCGCGTCTCCAGCGACAGCATCAGCAGGATGAAAGGCTGCGGACGATTCGGCCCCGTCACACAGCACACCTCCAGACGCGGATGATTAAACTTATTCTCGATCGGTGCAGGGGCCACATACTTACCCTTACTGGTCTTAAACAGCTCCTTTACCCGCCCCGTGATGCGCAGCCGCCCCGCCTCATCAAACTCCCCACGATCCCCCGTGCGAAAATAACCGTCCTCCGTCAGATCCTCAGCGGTCTTCTCAGGCAAGCGATAGTAGCCCAGCATCAGACTCGGACTCTTCACCTCAAGCTCACCATTCGCAGCGATACGGCTCAAAGTCCCCGGCGTCGGCCGCCCGATATAGCCCACCCGCACCTCACCCGGACGGCCCAGGTGTGAATTCCCGAAGTCCTCACTCATGCCATACACCTCCAAGAGCTCAAGCCCAAGCCGTCGATACCAGAGGATGATCTCAGCAGGTAAGGGCGCGGCTCCCGTAAGCGCAAAGCGGATCTGATCGAGACCGAGTTGCTTAAGGATTTTCCGCTTGATCAGCTTAGAGATGATCGGGATGGCAAACAGGATACGCTGCTTGGCAGGCGGGAGTTTGTGATTGATCGCGAGATAAAACTTGGTCCAGAGCCTCGGCACAGAGAAGAAGATCGTCGGGCGCGCACGCTGGATATCCACCTGAAAGGTCTCAAGCCGCTCCGTAAAGTACAGCCGAAAGCCAGAGTACAGCGAGTTGGTCTCGACCGCCGCCCGCTCCGCCACATGCGCCAGCGGCAAGAAAGACAGCATCCGGTCCTCTTCGCCCACCCCCATCTCCGCCTGCAGCCCCACCATGCCTCCCGTCATACTTCGGAAGCTGTGCATGACGCCTTTAGGCCGTCCGGTACTGCCCGAGGTATAGACCACGGTTGCCAGCGCCTCCAGATCTCGCGGCACGATCGTCTGTATCGGCCGATACTGCGTGATCAGGTCTTCCCACAGCGGTATCCCCGGCAGATCCTGCGTCGGCGACATCGGCAGACCGATCTTGGGCAGATCGGCAGGCAGGTGATCTTTCAGCTCATGCCACGCATCCGTGGTGCCATCCATCTTGCCGATGATCAGCAGACGGGCCGCGCTGTCCTCAAGGATATAGCTGGCCGTCTCGGCATTGAGCGTCGGATAGAGCGGCACGCTGACATGGCCTGCCATCCAGATGGCGAGGTCCGCCATGATCCAGTGTGCGCTGTTTTTGCCCAGAATCGCGATGCTGCTGCCGGTGGGATAGTCCAGCGAGCGCAGATAGCTTGCCATCCGCCGTGCCTGATCAGCCACCTCTCGCCAGGTGTAGTCGACCAGACGACCATTGGCATAGGGCTGGGTCAGGTACACGGTGTCGGGTTTGGTCTGCGCCCAATGCAGCAGGCAGTCGATCAGGTTCTGGCGAGGTGGGGTGGCATCGGTAGTCATGCGCGCTATCCTTGAAGATGTGGTGTGTTTTTTCCAAGTATTATTTTTTTACAGGCACAGATGTAGCGCAGGCAGACCTGCCGCGTCAATGTTGGATGTGCTCAGTTTTGTCACTTAAACCTAGCCAGACAAGCCGCTTAACCACATCAAAGATCAGGAAATATGCAGTCGGTTCAGATTTTGCATGGCTCTGCACAGAGATCAGCAAAACGTCACGAAAAGCAGATACACTCATCTAAGAAAGTGCATGACGAATGCAACTTTTTTCTTTATATTTTGCTGGTGATTAAACACAAAACGGACTGAATATGTTTAAGCAAATCATGATTGTTGGACTGGCACTGGCGACGGCACAGGGTGCTTATGCCGATCCGGTCCCACCCAAGGTCCAGACCTCGCTCAAATCCTTTGACACTGCCACCATCACGCTGGAAGGTGGCACGCTCAAGACGGTATTTAACAGCAAAATCATGACACAGGCGCTCTTTCAGAATTACATCATCCATGGTGTCTGCAGCGCACTGCCTGTAGAGACTAAAGTCGCAGGCAAGGCCAAAGGCGCCGACAGCGTGGAGATCACGCAGGCCGAAGCCAAAAACCACAGCGACATCACCGGCTATGCCCTGCCCAACATCGCCGACGCCTGTGGCGATCTGGCCAAGATCACGGTTCCCGCCGAGATTGAGCTGTATTTCCATCGCCGTGCACTGATCTGTGTCAACGGCAACCCCTGCCGTCCGCGCCTGCTCGGTGAGCGCATTCCCGGCGAGCAATAACAGGCTTCCTGATCGCATCGGGGCACGGGCATGACCAGATGTCCCATCAGGACTTGGAATCATTTTTTAATACATTCACCCCTTAAGTCCGCTTACCCTGATGTTTTTAAAACAAAAATCAGGGTAAGATCAATGCTTCAACCCCCATCTGCCCACACTCGCATCGACGAGCATTGTTCAGGATAGAGACCTCAGCATGACTTCGGCCGCCACCCCCATGATTGCCATCGATCTTGGCACCACCAATTCGCTGATCGGCGTTTTTGAGCAGGGCCAAGCCCGTCTGATTGACAATAGCAATGGCGCCCTGCTGACGCCCTCCGCCATTGCACTGGATGATCAGGGCCGGGTTCTGATCGGTCAGGCGGCACTGGAGCTACGCCATAGCGGACAGCCTGTGCTGACCAGTTTTAAACGCTTTATGGGCACAGACCGCAAGCTTAAACTCGGTAAACGCGAATTCACCGCGCCCGAGCTGTCTGCACTCGTGCTGCAATCCCTCAAGGCCGACGCCGAGCATGCGTTGGGCCACCCAATCACGGAAGCGGTCATCACCGTGCCGGCTTACTTCAATGACATCCAGTGGCAGGCCACCATGACTGCCGCGCACCTCGCGGGCCTTTCCGTCAGCCGTCTGATCAACGAGCCGACTGCCGCTGCACTGGCTTATGGTCTGGGCCAGAGTGATGAGAGCTGCTTTTTGGTCTTTGACCTCGGTGGCGGGACCTTTGACGTCTCGATCGTCGAGGTCTTTGAAGGGGTGATCGAAGTCCGCGCCAGTACCGGGGATAATTTTCTGGGTGGGGATGATTTTGTGCAGGTCATTGCCGATCAGTTCTGGCAGAGCAAAGCCGCCGAACTCAAGCAGGATGTCCACGCCCAGCCGCAGGATCTGGCGGAGGTCATCCGGGCCAAGGCGCAGTTGGCCTTGCATGCGCTCTCTGCGGCGTCCGAGACCGAGATGGCGCTGACTTGGCGCAATACAGCGGTGACCCTCACCATCACACAGGATGAATTCAATCTCTGGATTGAGCCGCTGCTGTTGCGTCTGCGCCGTCCGCTGGAGCGCGCACTGCGCGACGCCCGGCTGGACCCCGAGCAGATCGACCAGATCGTGATGGTGGGTGGTGCCACGCGCATCCCTGCAGTACGCCGCCTGATCGCCAAGCTGTTTGGTCGCTTTCCACTGACCAGCATTCAGCCTGACGAAGCCATCGTGCGCGGTGCCTGTGTGCAGGCGGGTCTGCGGGCCAAGGATCAGTCACTCAAAGAAGTGGTGCTGACGGATGTCTGCCCCTTCAGTCTGGGCATCGAGATCGTACAGGATCAGTTCTCACCGATTCTGGAACGCAATACCGTGATCCCCGCCAGCAAGGTCAATCGCTATGTCTCTGCCAACGCCGGACAGGACCATATCCTGCTGCGGGTCTTTCAGGGAGAGAACCGCCTCTGTGCCAATAATATCTTTTTGGGTGAGCTCAATGTCCCTCTGCCACCCAATAAAGAACAGCTGGAAGTGGATGTGCGTTTCTCCTACAACCCCAACGGCATCCTCGATGTTGATGTACAGGTGCTGAAGAACGGCCATCAGCTACAGAAGGTCCTGATCAACAACCAGAATCTCATGAGCCCCGACGAGGTCGCCCGTGCCCGCGAGCAGTTGGCCGCACTCAAGATTCATCCGCGCGACAATCTGCACAACCACACGCTGGTCCTCAAAGCCGAACGGCTCTATAGCGAGCTGACCGGAGCGCTACGCGAGCATGTCGCGGCACAACTGCGGGCCTTTGAAGCCGAGCTCGACACGCAGGATGAGCGGCAGATCCGTGAGGCGCGCACGCACTTTGAGCAGTTCCTGCTGCAAGTCCAGCAAACGCCGATCTTCGACTAGCCTGTACCGAAACAAGGCCCTGCCAGCGCGGTCTCAAGCGATGTGCCACCAGAGGAGACTAGCTGCTCTTCCGGTTGGCCGCCAGATCAGCCTTGATGGTGTAATAGGCATAGGTGGCCGTGATGATCGCCACAATGCCCGTACTCAAACCACCCAAAAAAGTCCCTATATAGCCCAGATACTTGATGCCATAAGCCAGTCTGCGCGTAGAAATAGACAATCCCAGACCACAGCAAATCATCAGCATCACCGTCCCCACCATCTGGGCCGATACATTGCGATCAATCAAATGCGATCCCAGCACGGACAATACAACCAGCGTGACCAGAAAGGCGAGCGCCCACCACTCGCTGATCACGCGCGTGCTCAGATCCATAAAATAGCGCGGATAGGTCACCAGCACCCACGGCAGCGGCAACAGATAAATCCCTTGCAGTAGCTCGCTCTGATTGTCATACCGCTCATCAACCAGCGTACTCGACAGAACAAAGCCAGTGATCGCTAACGCCGCAAAATAGCCAATCAAGATATAGAAGCGATCGGCCTGAATGCGACGCAGCGAGCGCAGCCAATTAAACAGACTATCCCGACTATAGTACTGCACGCAATCAATGATGATCAGCCCCAGACAGCCCCACAGACTGGCCACCACCTCCCGGTGCGGCGCTTCCATCCGCGACCAGATCCAGGACAGCCCTACCCCGCTGGATAGCCATAACACGGCCAGATAATCAATCACCACATAGGTCCTGCGACTGAACAACCACGCCGCAACGGGCGTCTGTACCAGATAAACCCACAGGACTGCACAGGCACCGAGCCGAAAGACATCACCAGGCACTAACGAGACGTCATAGCCGTCATTCAGAATAAAGAAAAACCAAGCCGTAAACCCGATGAAGAGCAGCCGCTCCCAGCGCATGTCGAGACGACGCAACAGTTGCAGATTCCAATTCTGGTGTTTCTTCAGCTCAGGAAAACTCTCCCACTCATACTCCCGGAACGACTGCAGAAAGGGCTTGCGGGTGAACGAGAGCAGCAACATCGACCAGTAATGACATCCCTGCCCCTGCTGCAACTGTCGTAGTGGGCGTAGGTAAGGCTTCGGCATCTGATCCCAGAACGCCATTTGCTTGCGCAGGGTATCCAGCCGCTGATACCAGCGATAGAACGCGGCATGCGCATGCACATCCGGCAACAAAGGACCCAGTACCCGTAACCAATACACGGCAAAACGTTCAAGGTCATGCGCGCGGCCTTCATGGTCATCCACAAGTGGCGCCAGTGCATAGATCAATTGATCATGCGTACTCATCTGTAGTTTGAGCACCTGATCTGGCAGCTTATCCAGCACCCAGACATACTGGGCATAGGTGTCATCCCCCAGATCCTTCTGCCACAACCGATTGCGCAACTCCCACAGTTGCTGCTCAAACTGCGGCCCAGCAGCCTCAACGGGTTTTAACGGGGGCGACTGATCATGATCCGCCGAGCGATCAGTCACGACGGGATCTAACGCATCCGATGCAGGCAGTTCATACTCAGGCAGTTCATAAGCAGGTGGCTCATAAGCAGGCGGAGGAGTAAACGATTCAGGGACAGGCAGCTTTTGCGTCGGCGCAGGCGTCCAGAGCTCTGATTCCTCGACCAGCGGCTCTGCAACCGGTAGCTCATCGACAGGCTGAGCTGTAAACGGTGCTGTGAAAGGCTCCTCCTGAAGCCACACGGTCACCTGCGGTCGATCTTCATGCGTCTCATCGACAGATGGCTTAGATGGTGCAGCTTCGACCACAACATCTGCAGTATCCTGCACAGGGGGCGTTAGCGCGTCCGCCATGACAGGCAGCGCAGCCTCATCCTGATCCTCATCCCACTCCTGCTGGCCCTCCTGAATCTCCCAACGCGCCCACTCAAACGCCTGACGCAATGCGATAAACCGCTCGGGCTCCAGATCCTGATCGATGGTCTTCAACTGACGGGCATAGGCCTTCTTTAAGACCCGCTCATCCGCTGTCGGCGCAATGCCTAAAATATCCCAATGCCCAGTCATATGTCGTTGCCCCCGATCAGCATCAAATTACCCAGACGAAGGACCAGGTCCCCACATCATGCCCCAAAATCAGCGCATGTCATGGCTATGCTACAGAAAACTTGTGAATAAACAAATGTCTGATCTGCAGATCTATAGCAGTCACATCCATAAATGACAACAGGACCCTGAGGTCCTGTCGTGTGAGTGGATCATGCCAGATGGCAGGCTTTAGTTACCGACTTTGAGCTGACCGCCTTTACCCAGACCGCCTTTGACCTGCTGCGCCTTGTAGCTGCGCAGTGACTTGACCATGTTGTTGTACGAATCCATAAAGGCCGCGGCGATCAGCTTACCCTGAGCGGTGTTTTGATAACCACCGAGCGCAGCACCGCCATTACGTCCCAGCAGTCCAGCCATACCCATGAAGTCGGTCTTGGACGCATTGCCCTGCGACGCGGCGATCTGTACCCCTGAACGATTGTCGATCAAGGTCAGCATGGTCGAGGCCTGACGCGACTTGGTCGCCGCCCCGATGCCTGCGATGGCCTGACCGGCAAAGCCGCCGATCAATCCACCAATCGCGCCCGATACACCGCCCGCATTGTCTTCGTTAAAGATCACTTCCGGGCTTAAGCCATAGTCGGACGAGACCATCTGGCCTTTGCCATATTTGCTGCCCTTGCGCAGCTCACCCGAGCCCTCCAGCGCACGCTCGCGGGCCATGGCGTTCATGCCTGCCGCACTGCGCTCAACCACGACAAAGCAGTTGGACTGCTGGATCATGAGACGCAGCAGGGTTGCGGTCGGTGGCAGGTGATATTGACCGGTGAGGATGGTATACCAGCCCGACTCCTGATTTTCGATCAGGGAAATGGTGCCGAGTGGCGCATCGCAATGCTCAAGCGTGGCATTAGCGCCGCTGGATGCGCTGCCACCTGCCGAACCGGTGACGACATTGGTCGGATCGTTGCCGCCCATGGTGATGCCATTGCCCGCACAGGCGGATAGCAGCAAGGCCGCTGCGGTGAGGGTGAAAGTATGTTTGATCTGCATGATAAACCTGTCAGTGTAAGAGTTTAAATCGACTTTGATTTCCCTTCATGAGCAAGCACTTAGCCGTATTATTTCCATCTGCCCGCCCATTGGCTTATCTTCTGGTAAAACTCCATAAATAGCAATATTCATCCTCAAAGATAACGCCGACCTATTTTTAGCGCAAAATGCCCCATCCGATGCCATATATAACGATGAAACCGATCACGACACAGCGGATGTGGTTACTTGCATTATTTTTATTCATCTATTTCAATAAGCCATCGGCAACATGGTTAAAATTTCCGTAGGTGACTTTCATAACAGGCCCGTATTTTATGCGCTTTCTCTCCCACCCTGCTCACACTCGTTCCCACGCCATCCGCCTGATGCACCTATGCCTGATGCCCCTAAGTGTATTAGCCCTGTTAGTCCCGCTACCGGCCTGTGCTGACAGCAAACCCCAGTACAATATCAAAGAAGACGAAGCCTTTACCGGCACCAGCATCCGTGAGAACGAAGTGGTCTCGCACGATCAGGTGCCGATCAACAAGCGCTACGATGCACTGAGCGATGATGAGAAAGCCATCGTGCGGCACTGGTTCGCGCATTTAGGACCACAGGATGAGCCGCCTTATCCCGCAGACGGTTTAAAACCGATCCTCAACACCATGCGTCTGGGTGAAGAAAAACTGCGGGAACAGGGACAATTGCAGCTACTGGCGACGGTGGCAGCCGACGGTCATGTCAGCCAAGTGCAAATCATCCATGCACCCAGTGAAGAATGGGGTAAATTCGCATCACGGGTACTGCTTCTGACGCCATTCAAGCCCGCACTTTGCGCAGGTACACCATGTGCGATGGATTTTCCATTTGAAATGCGCTTCAAAATCCGCTGGTAAGCCGGGGACTAGGCTCATGCCTATGGCTCGGCCTATAATGTCTCTATTGCACATATGACGGCGCGGATGCCATACATGATTCTGGAACAATCTCTCAGCCCTGCTCTGGCGGATACCTCGCCACGGTTTCAGGGTGGACGCATGCTGATCACCAGTCAGCAGCTCATTGACGCGGCATTAACGCTGGTCGGCCCACATCGCAGCATCTCCTCCTTAAGCCTGCGCGAAGTCGCCAAAGCCGCCCATATTGCGCCCAACAGTTTCTACCGCCACTTTCGCGACATCGATGAGCTGGCGGTTGCGCTGATCGAGCAAGCCGGTGCCTCGCTACGCGAGATATTCAGTGCCGCACGCCAGCGCTCCGCCGACGACAAGAGCGTGATTCGCATGTCGATTGAGATTTTTATGGCGGAGCTGCACCGCGGTCAGGGCTTCTTGCCGATCCTGCTGCGTGAGGGTCGGGTCGGCTCTGAAGCATTCAAGGCTGCCGTCGAGCGGCAACTCTGCTTCTTTGAAGATGAGCTAGAGCAGGATCTGATCCGGCTTGAGGCGGTGAATGGTCATACGCTGCGGGAGCCGCATGTGGCTGCCCGCGCCATGACAAGGCTTGTGTTCTCGATGGCCAGCAAGGCCATGGATGCCGCGCCCGATGAGCAGCAGCACTTGATGGATGAGATGGTGGTGATGCTGCGCATGATCATGCTCGGTGCACGCCGGATTGACCCTGCTGTACGCAAGGAACCCTAATGCCAGCGATCGTTCGCCATATTCTGGTCAAAACACGTGAGGAAGCCGAACGGCTCAAAGCAGAGCTGGCAAACGGTGCCGACTTTGCCAAACTCGCCCAGAAACACTCGACCTGCCCGTCCGCCAAGCGCGGCGGCGAGCTGGGTGAGGTCAAAAAAGGCCAACTGGTCAAACCCATTGATCAGGTGGTGTTTAGCAAGCCGGAGCGGATGATCCATGGACCAGTCAAAAGCAGCTTTGGCTTTCATCTGGTCGAGATCAAATTTCGCTACTGATCCATAGACCACCGCATCCAGCGTAGGACTAAAGGCAGCCGCCTTCAGCCCGCCCGAGCCAGCGCAGGGACGGGACGCCGATAGCCGTCCACAAAATACTCCAGTTGGCTAATCACCCAATCCAAACCACTCATATCATGCTCAGACGCCATATCGATCAGGCGGTCAAGCAGGATATCGACTTCAGCCAGCGGATAGGACTTCTCAAAGGCCTGCATGATGCGCGGATGATCAGTCTCCTGAATATTGTCCCCGTCGATCAGCAGTTCTTCATAGAGCTTTTCACCCGGACGCAGACCGGTATAGCGGATCTCGATATCGCCAAAGGGATTCAGCTCGTCTTTGACCTGCAGACCGCTCAGGAAAATCATCTGCCGCGCCAGATCCTGAATGCGGATCGGCTCACCCATATCCAGCACAAAGACATCGCCGCCATGCCCCATCGCACCAGCCTGAATCACCAGTTGAGCCGCCTCCGGGATGGTCATGAAATAGCGCGTGACTTCCGGATGCGTGACTGTGATGGCATTGCCAGAGGCGATCTGCTGGCGGAAGAGCGGGACCACCGAGCCTGACGACCCAAGCACATTGCCAAAGCGCACAATACTGAACTGGGTCCGCACCGCGGGCTGCGCCGCGATGCCCTGACAGACCAGCTCGGCCATGCGCTTGGATGCGCCCATGACATTGGTCGGGCGTACGGCTTTGTCGGTTGAGATCAGTACAAAGGTCTCAACCCCGGCTTCCATCGCAGCCCGAGCGCAGCGCGCCGTGCCGACGACATTATTCTGCAGCCCCTCAAAGGGATGCTCTTCGACGATCGGCACGTGCTTATAGGCTGCGGCATGGTAGACCGTCTGCACGCGATATTGTTTCATCACGGACAGCATCTTTTTCTGCTGCAGCACATTGCCCAAGATCGCAACGATGGGCACATCGGTCAGCCGACGTAGCTCCTGCTCCACGCTATACAGCGCAAACTCGGACAGCTCAAACAGGATGAGTTTTTTCGGTTGATTCCTGACGATCTGGCGGCACAGCTCACTGCCGATGGAGCCGCCAGCACCGGTGACCATGACCACCTTACCCAACAGATTCTTGGTCAAGAGATGCTCATCCGGCGGCACCGGATCACGCCCCAAGAGATCCATGATATCCACATCGCGGATATCCGAGACCGAGATCTCGCCGTTCAGAAGCTGGCGCACACCCGGTAGCTCACGGACCTTGACATGGACGTTGGCCTGCTCCAGTTGCCGGATCACCTCGCGCCGTCTGGCACGACCGGCCGACGGCATGGCGATCAGCACTTCGTCGAGCCTCAATCGCTGACTCAGGCGTGCAAAGTGCTTGCCTGAGATCACCTGCAAGCCCTGTATCTGATGTCCGATCAGGCTCGCTTTATCATCAAAGAAAGCCACCGGCAGATACTCATTGGAGTGACGCAGGGCCGCTACCAGCTGTCGGCCCGCCGCGCCAGCACCATAGATGCCGACCCGCTTGAGTAAATGATGACTCTGCATGGTATAGCGGACGCTGAAGCGGATGATCCAGCGACTGCTCCAGACCCAGATGAACATCAGAAATCCAAACATGAGCGGAATGCTCATGGGAATGCTCATGGACGTACAAAAGAGGATAATGTAAAGACTTAAGACCACCAGCAGGACGGCAAGGATCAACTGACCCAGCAGCTTTTCATCAAAGCTGCGCACGACCGCACGATAGATCCCACACAGGGTCAGCGCGGTGCTGCCCAGCATGATACAGACTAATGGCCAATAGGCCATGCCGCGCATGACCTCGGTATGAAAGTTCCCCAGACGCAATACATAGCAGGACCACAAGAGCACCGGCAATACCAGTGCATCAATGATGGTCAACCCCCAGCGCTTGTATT
>JASLEL010000188.1 GCA_030151145.1 Aquirhabdus sp.
AAACTCCGCATCGTCTCCCGCCGGCAGCTGCGCGACAAAGTCAGCAGTGAGCCCAATTGAGCGGCACCATCCCAATGGCCCGCCACCCCAGGCTAACGATCTTCAATAGCGGGGGTTACTGGGTCTGGTCAGGCGGCGCGCTGCGCGGTATGCCGGAGGCATGAGGTATCCCGATGGCGGCGGCCTGGACGCGGCGGAGCGGGCCCGCCGGGAGCGGGTGCGGCTGGCCGCCGCGGAGATGATCGAGGCCGGGGCCAGCGACCGGGAGATCGCGAAGCAGTTCCGGGTCTCGCGGATGAGCGCGAACCGGTGGCGGCGGGCGCTGGCGGCCGGGGGCCGGGAGGCGCTGGCCTCCAAGGGTGCCGGCGGCGCGCAGTGCAAGCTCACCGAGGCCCAGGTCGCCGAGCTGGAGGCGGTGCTGGAGGAGGGCCCGGCCGCCGCGGGGTATGCCGATCAGGCCCCATCAGAACAACTGATGCGTCTCTATCAGGCATGGGCCGATGGCGGTACCGGCCTGATCATCACAGGCAATGTGATGGTCGATCGCCGTGCCATGACGGGTCCCGGCGGCGTGGTGCTGGAGCATGCGCGTCATCTGGATAAATTCAAGCGCTGGGCGCAGATCGCCAAGTCTAAAGGCGCGCAAGTCTGGATGCAGATCAATCATCCTGGGCGGCAGATGATGGCCAATTTGAGGCAGCAAACATGGGCACCATCCGCGGTACCGCTGGATATGGGCAAGATGTCCAAGCACTTTGGTACACCAAAAGCGATGACTGCGGCGCATATCAACGATGTGATCCAGCGTTTTACCTATTCAGCTCAGTTGGCTGAGCAGGCGGGCTTTACCGGCGTTGAGATCCATGCGGCCCATGGTTATCTGCTGAGCCAGTTCCTGTCGCCCCTGACCAATCAGCGCACCGATGAATGGGGTGGCTCGCTTGAGAACCGGGCACGGCTGCTGCTTGAGATCGTCAAAGCCGTGCGTGCCGGAGTCTCTCCGCATTTTGCCGTGGCGGTCAAGCTGAATTCGGCGGACTTTCAGCGCGGTGGCTTCAGTGCCGATGATGCGCGGCAGGTGGTCCTGATGCTGAACGATCATGCCGTGGATCTGGTCGAGCTGTCCGGCGGTAGCTACGAAGCCCCCGCCATGCAGGGCGAGGCGCGCGATGGTCGCACGCTGGCCCGTGAGGCCTACTTTGTCGAGTTTGCGCGCGACATCCGCACCATCGCAAAGATGCCGGTGATGGTCACGGGTGGCATACGCCGTCGTCCGGTGGCCGAGCAGGTCGTCCAGAGTGGCGTCGATATGGTCGGGATCGGGACGGCTCTGGCGATCGATCCTGATCTGCCCCGTGACTGGCAACGCGGTCGGGACAATGCGCCACAGCTGCTGCCGATCACATGGAAGAACAAACCGCTGGCCTCTCTGGCCAATATGGCGACGGTCAAATTTCAATTGGGCAAACTGAGTCGCGGGCGAACTCCTAATCCCAAGGTCTCGCCACTGTGGGCGTTGATCCTACAATTGGTCGCAACAGCACAGCGCACACGGCGCTATGTCCGACTGATGGCACGCCAATCAGAGGTCTGAGCACACGTCGCAACACGTCATCTTGGCTGATGGCGCGCTTGCTTTGCCAGTACGACATGTTCCATACACCATTTGATGCATGCCATATGCACGCACACGCATAGTTAAGAGGGCTTGAAAGTGTTGAATAGACGATACGCTTTACATTGGCTGTTGGCGATATTTACGCTGATGTTTACAGGCGCATATGCGCAGGCATCAGATACGATCCAGACCGCTGTTTTGCCATCCGATCAGCGTCAGGCGGATCATCTGCAGCCAACTGGCGGCAAGATTCTGGTCATCATGACCAATCACTCTGCCTATCCTACACGCACCGACAAGACGGGCCTGTGGTTTACTGAGCTGACGGAGTTTTATGATGTGATACAGGCGGCGGGTCTGCAGATGGACTTTGCCAGCCCCGAAGGCGGTGAGATCCCGCTGGATGAGCGCAGTATGAAGTCGTTTTATCTGAATGATGCTGCACGGGCGCACTTGGCCGATCCGGCATTCATGGCCCGTCTGCACGCCACACTGCCTGCCAGTGCAGTTGATCCGGCGCAATATCAGGCGATCTACTATACCGGTGGTCACGGGACCATGTGGGATTTTCCCGATAACAAAGACCTGAAGAAGATCAGCGAGACGATCTATCGCCAAGGCGGCATCGTCACGGCGGTCTGCCATGGTGTGGCGGGATTGCTGCCGCTACAGGATGACAAAGGACAGCCATTGATCGCGGGGCGTAAAGTCACAGGGTTCTCTAACACCGAAGAGATGCTGGCGGGTATCAAGTCGCAGGTGCCTTTCTTCCTGCAGGATGAGCTGGGTAAACGGGGTGCACGCTATCAGAAAGCACTATTTCCCTTTACCTCGTATGCAGTGACAGATGATCGTATCATCACTGGGCAGAATCCTGAGTCGGGTGGGGCGGTGGCGCAAGCCTTGCTCAAGCGGTTGCACGCTGAAAAATAACGCGCATGGGATCTGATGCAGAAACACTCTGCGATTGATAGACGAGGAGATGACGTATGCAGACTATATTGGGTGCCAACGGTCAGATCGGCCGTGAGCTTGCGATTCACTTAAAGCAAAGCTTTACGAGTGACATCCGTCTGGTGAGCCGAAAGCCGAGCAAGGTCAACGACACGGATCAATTGTTCAGTGCGGATCTGCTGGACCCCGTGCAGGCCCTCAGCGCGGTCGAGAGATCGGACGTCGTCTACATGACGGTCGGCCTACCGATGGATACGGCGCTGTGGGTGCAGCAGTGGCCGATCCTGATGCACAATGTGATCGAGGCCTGTGCTACCCATGGTGCCAAGCTGGTGTTTTTTGACAATACCTATATGTATCCGCAGACGGCAGTGCCGCAAACCGAAGACACGCCATTTCTGCCCCATGGTGCAAAGGGCAGGGTACGTGCAGCGATCGTCACTGAACTCCTGACGGCGATGGCAGAGAAACGTGTGCAGGCCGTGATCTGCCGTGCGCCGGAGTTTTATGGGCCGGGCATCACGCAGAGCATCACCAATAGCACGATCATCGACGACCTCAAAGCAGGCAAAAAGCCCAAGGTATTTCTGCGCGACGATACTTTACGCAGCCTGATCTATACCCCGGATGCCAGTCGTGCCATGGCGCTGCTTGGCAATACGCCGGATGCCTATGGCCAGACCTGGCATCTGCCTTGTGATGACCATCGTCTGACCTATCGTCAGTTCATTGCGCTGGCATCGGATCTCTTTCACGTCGATGCCCGCTATATGATCGTTAAAAACTGGCAGCTTAAGCTGGGCGGACTGTTCAACAAGACGATCCGTGATGCGGCAGAACTGCTGCCACGTTACACCGTAGACAATATCTTCGTCTCGGATAAATTCAAACAGCGCTTTCCTGAGTTTCAGGTCACGTCATTCAGACAGGGCCTGACTGCGATTCGGGATGAGAAGCTTGGAGCGAGCACTTGAAATGTCGCCATTCTTCATGCCCGCTGTGACCTGCGAACGCGGGTCACAGCAGGCGGACGAGTTTAGGGCTGTGTGGTGTCCGTCTTGGTTCGTGATCGTACTCTGATGATGCGATACAGCAGACCCGCAAAAGCGGCAATGAGCAGGACGATACCGCCATACAGCCAGTGCTTGTAAGGACGCAGGACCGGTTTGACGTCGTACCACCAGTATTTGATGAGATGGGTCTGGGCCTGCTTGAAGTCGGGTGTCGGGCATTTGTTGTGATGCTGACCAAATGCGCTGGCCCACGGCAGATACGCGCCCTCTGTCAGATAGCGATGATAGAGGTTGATGCGTGTCTTGCTGTCATCGCCAGTCCAGTCGCTGGCATGACATAGTACTGCTGCAAACGCCTGACTGCGCTTGGGTAGCAGGTCTGCGGCCTGTCCGGCAAGCTGGATGGCGATTTGCTCTTCGTGCAGGTGAATATTGGGACGGGATTCGGTCGCACGCTGTCGGTCTACTTCCGTTGCCGTGACCCATGGACCAGCCTTGACCAACGGCTCGACCGAGCCAAAACTGCCGCTCCAGATGGCGTAATCCGGTGAGCTTGTGTAGCCGATCAGATTTATGCCTTTGTTGTAGAGCAGGCTGGCTGCGGTATACAGGGCTTCGGCTTTGCCTATCTTGGTGTGCCAGCGACTACTCGCGGTCTGGCGGGCGTCGATGTATTGCTTGACCAGTGGCTTGAGGCTGGGGCGGAAGTAGTCTACGGCACCATGGTACTGACCTTCGCGCAGCATGCGTCGGCCCAGCACTTCGCGTAGCTCAAGCTCCGGCGGCAGGAAGGCATCGGATGACGCATCGTCTCCCGGTGTTTTGAGGCTTGCGGTTGAGGGTGCTGGTACATGGGCATCCACATAGCGTTTGAGCTCCTCCAACGTCAGTACGCGCTCGGCAATGTCTGCGGCATCCTGCCAGTAGCGCGCCCGACCTTGCCACATCTGATCAAACGCCTCGACATAGTCCCCCTGCCGTAGTGACAGGATCGCGTTTTCGCCATTGACGCGACAATAGGGTGACTCTGCCTGATCGTCAGCATAGGCTTCGCTTTCCAGCCATTGTTCATTGGGTGGGAAGGCTTTGGCTGCATTGGCATAGGCGACGCGTGCCTGTGCGATATCATTGGCGCGTACCGCCATTTTGGCGCGTAACCACCAGGCCATCCCGCCATCGCCAGCCAGCGGGAGCAGGCGTTTGACATCGTCATAGCGGGCGTTCTGATAGAGCAATGCCGCCAGACCTTCCGCTTGCGCAGGTGACATGGCCTTCGTCTGAGAGAGCATCTGCAAGAGTTGCTCATATTGCTGCCGTTGTGGCGGTCCAAGCGTGTCAGACTCTTTGTCCGGCTCCCAACTGCTGTGCAAATGGTTGGCCCCATAGGAGTAAAAGGTGCTGACCAGCCATGCCGTGATCAGTTGGGCAATGAGCGGGTCCTGAACCAGTGCCGGATTCTGTACGGCCTGATCCATCAGGGAATGGATGATCTGCTTGAGGGAGTCGAGACCAACTGGATCGCCATGTGCGGTTTGTTCGGCATAGCGTTGCACTTGCATGTGGGTGTTTTGCTGGGCTTTGTAGATCAGGGCTTCTTCACCCAGACTGGCAACCGCCAGATGCAGCTCATCTGGCTCGCCGCCAATGACTCGAGCTCGGACTTCGGCAAAATTCTGCAAGGCGCCCGCCTGGTCGCCGGATCGGCTCAGACTGCGCGCCAGCATATACTGCGCCCATAGGCTATGCTGGTGTTGCTGACCCGCGGGCAGGGCAAGCACGTGTTGAAAGAATAATTGCGCTTGTGCGTCGTCACCCTGCTTAAACGCTGCAGCGCCCGCCAGATACCCACGGATTTCATCTGGCAGTGTGCTCTGGGCCTGTGCCAGGTCGGTCGGGCTGAGTGTTCGGAGTTGCTGGACCTCGGCCCAGTCCTTGGCTGAGAGTCCTTTCTTTTCGGCGTCATTGCGCTGATCGATTAATGTCTGAGGATCGGGGAAGAAATAGCCATTATCCTCAAATGACTGTACCGGCAGGCCGGCTATCGGTTTGACCAGATGCGCTGCCTGCAGGTAGAAGCTGGTCTCGGGCAGGCGATCCATGGTGGTTTGGCGGTCATTAAGCAGGCGCTGCGGAAAGCCCGGTGAACAGGCTTGTGCTGGCTGTTGCATGCATATGAGCGCAACCATCGCGCAGACGATGGTGCTGTAAGGATGATGCAGCAAAGAGGGCGACCAGGCACGGTCTAAACGCTTGATCAGCGGTGGTCCATCAACAGTAGCGTCGAGCATATTCGAGTTCCTTTTATTTGTTTTATCGTGTGATGGGGACTGCCAAGTGATGGAGATGATCACGTCAGGACATGGACAGCGTCTGAATCTGTGCGCAGTTGATCCAGCCGATAGGCATGATGGACTGTGCCGGCAGCATGGCATCAGTGCTGACATCGGTCGTCCGGGTCCAGATCCAGCGGTCGGATTCATGATCCACCGTATACGCGCCCAAGCCATCACCTGAGTCACAGTGCTGCCCTGATACTACTATTTTGTTT
>JASLEL010000246.1 GCA_030151145.1 Aquirhabdus sp.
CAAACGGGCATCATCCACCCACGCATCCGAGTAAGTGAAGCCATGGTTGTATGCTTTCTTGAGCGGCATACCAAATAAAGAATGTGCTAGCTTCACGGCTTTGGATTTAGCGAGGGTAATCCGTCCCCCCAGACGATCATAGAGGAAGAGTCCGGTGCGGATCATCCAGCGTGGTCTGAGATTGGCCGCGTGCGGCATGACAAAGGTCATCGGCCAAGCGATATGCGGAGCAATCGCAAGCAGCCGTTCACGCTCAGCCAGTGCCTCGCGCACGAGACGAAATTCGTAATATTCAAGATAGCGCAGACCACCATGGATCAGCTTGCTGGAGGCACTGGAGGTCGCACCGGCAAAGTCACCCTGCTCAACCAGCAATACCGACAGTCCACGCCCAACGGCATCTCGGGCAATCCCTACGCCATTAATCCCACCGCCAATGACCACCAGATCATACAGAGGCATGGCATCAGACTGCGTCGAAGTGGTTTGGGTCTTGCGGGTTGAACTGGCTGCTATATTCACATCAGGCGTCACATCAGTCATCACATATTCCTTATGTATTATCGGCTATCAATTATCAGCGGGGCTGCTGGGCAAGCCGTTTGAGACGCACGATGGTCTTCTCCAGACCATCGGCAAACTGTTTCTTGTCCCGCTCGGTCAACGGTGGCGGTCCACCGGTCTGGACACCTGCACCACGCAAGGTCTCCATAAAATCGCGCAGATGCAGACGGGCACGGACATTATCCGGGGTAAAGATCTCGCCACGCGGATGCAGCGCCGTGCCGCCCTTCTCGATCACTTGGGCCGCAAGCGGGATATCCTGTGTCACGACCAGATCGCCTGCCTGCATACGTGCCACGATCTCCTGATCAGCCATATCCGCACCACCCGTGACCTGAATCGAGCGGATCAGGATAGATGGGGTGATCCCCACGGGCTGATTGGCGACAAAGACCGTCGGCAGCCGATGGCGATCGGATGCACGAAAGATCACCTCACGCAGGATACGCGGACAGGCATCCGCATCAATCCATAGCGTCATGGAGATGGCTGGTGCAGGCGATGCTGCTTCAGAAGATGTCATTTTTTGGTCGGTCATTCAGGTTGCTGCATACAGATGGTGCGATCCGGGCGGATGGCTTCTTTATTCATAAAACGGTTTCCAATGATATGCAAGGACTAAAGCATATATTCAGCGGAATCACCGCAATTTTCAGGAACTGACCGTATCGGTTAGGATTTGCTTCATGTTATCCGATGACGCATTCATAAAAAACCAGGACGCAATCGGCAATGTGCCTGTTTTGCATCATTGAAATTCATGAAAACAATCCTTATTTATAGGCTATGTCTAGCTTAGGCGATGTCACACAGCCTGTCAGCAGGAAATCATGGCTTTATCGTACATCTGATGTTTTACCGACAGATACACGAGTCAGGCTTGATCTTGTGCACAGACCTGTTATACAACAATGCAAAGCAGCCATGGAGGCTTTTGATCACCCTCCGGCAGACAAACCAAGCGCATTAAGCGTATCAACCCACTGACGTCTGGAGTGATGTATGACGGCACAGCCCATCTCAACGACCCCGCACACCACCGTACCCGGGCATGCACCTGAAACAGTACTGGTCAGTTGTGAGGCACAGGGCGATCATGGCGTGCACTGGCAGATCCTGACGGATGATTTAAATACCGATGTCCCACTCTGGCTTGAACAATCCATCGACGATGCCTCACTGCCGCGCGGACTCAATCACGCACTCAACCAGAATGATGATGACCATGCACCACACTGGCTGATCATGGGTCCATCTGGGGCAGTTCAGGTGGCGCAGGTGCTGGACATTAGTGATGGCAGACCGACCGCACTGCGCACGGCCTTTCCATTCCTCGACAGCCAGCGCCATACCGCCGTCAAGATCATCAAAATTCAGGCGTGCAGCGAATCTCACGAGGCGGTACTTGAGCTTGAGACCACGGACGGTGCCACGATTTACGCTTTTGATGCGCTGTACACGGTTAACCAGCCCTTCTATCAGCAAGGCACGCGTTATCAGGCGTATTTAGGCGCGTTTGCTTATGAGTTGGAGCAGGTCGGCAATGATGAGACTCTGCTCGTGGATGACCCGGCAGCCATTCGTCATCACCGTGCGCTCAATGACATCCTCGCCGCCCACAATGGCGTAGCACCGGATAATCTGCAGGAGCTGCTCGACGCCTGGCAACCCAAATCACCTGAAGATGAAGAGCCAGTTACACTGGATCTGTCCAAGATGGTTGCCTATCTCTTTGGTGAGCATATCGGGCAGGAAGATGAAGCGTGGTTTCAGGGCGAAGTGCTCGGCAGCCAGCCTTTGACGTTCATGTCTAAAGTCGGCCAACTGCTCGATGTGGTGATCTTAAGAGAGCCCAATGCCGATCCGCTGCTGATCCAGATTGCCTATTTCCCTGCAACTGATGCGAAGCCGATTGCAGTCGGTCATTTTGTGCGTGGCAATATCTGGCTGCAGGCAGCCCTTTATGCCGCGTAACAGGTATCCTGCGGCATAAGCCTCGTCCCATAACGAAAAAAGCCAGCAAAATGCTGGCTTTTTTACGAGTCTAAAAACCTTAGGCGGTTACAGCCAGAACTTGTTTGAACAGTTCTTTTTGTTCGGTGCTTGGACGTGCAGTCTGCAGGGTCATCAGTTGGGTCATATCACCCTGTACTTTGATCTTGCCGGACATAAAGGCTTGCATGGCATAAGCAATGTCGTTTTCCAGAAACACTTTACGCAGGGTTTCGGCGTCCAGTTGCAGCGTGGTCT
>JASLEL010000257.1 GCA_030151145.1 Aquirhabdus sp.
TCGCTGCGGTCGTAGTGGCATCACTGGCGGGGCTTTGATCTGTCACGGCAGTGCTGGCAGCGGCGACCAGTGCTGGACTCGTCGCGGTAGCAGCGGCATGACTGGACGCGACATTAGGGAGGGCTGGCGCTTTGGTCGGGGTGTCCGTTGCCGTATACATGTACCAAGCGAGGAGAAGGAGGCCCAGCACCAGTACCCCACCGATCAGTTGGGGCTTTTTGGGCAAGTTCTTGGGTATTGATATCATGTTGACGCATCCATACGTAGATCTGCTAAAGATCAAAGCACCCCACGAAATAACCGATATCCGTGAAAAGGTGACGCTGTTCACTAAAATCAGTCATATTCTGGGAAATCCAGTCAGAAAGTGCCCAATTTTGTCTGATTCTAGCGCATTGGCCGCAACTGTACCACTGTCACTGGATCAGAATTGCTGGTGGATTCGGCAGATGACGCATCAAACGATCCTTTAGGAGTCACGGTGGTCGGGCGACGTTCGGTATGGCCGCAGTCCACGCATTCGATCCATTCGTCATCGCGGGTGATACAGAGCATCACCCGATCCATAGCCTGACACTGGCTGCAGCGCGCACCAGCGATGAAGCGTTTTTTTACCGGAATGGCTGCTGCACCTGCAGCACTGGGCGTGCTGTCAGGTGAGGAGGATGGATTGCTCATCGTGCTGGCTGTCCTGTCGTTGCAGAAGGGGATTGCGCGGCAGTGCTGGTCCAGCCCTGATGGCGCAGCAGGGCGTCAATGCGGGCATCGCGTCCACGGAAGTCCTGAAAGGTATCCCGTGCAGGCTTCTGTGCACCCGCCGCCAAGATACTGCTGCGGAAGGCCTGTCCCGTCGCAGGGTTAAAGATGCCTTCTTCTTCAAAGCGATCAAAGGCATCAGAGGCCAGCACTTCTGCCCATTTATAGGAGTAGTAGCCCGCCGCATAGCCGCCCGCGAAGATATGACTGAAGCTGTGCTGAAAGCGGTTGTAGGCCGGTGGCTGCAGTACGGCATACGCTTGACGCAAGCGATCCAGCGTGGCCTGAATCCCACTGGTATCCGGTGCCGGGACTTGGCTGTGGATGTCGAGGTCAAACAGGGCAAACTCAATCTGGCGTAGCGCCTGCAGACCGCTCTGAAAATGGCGCGCGGCCAGCATGGCATCCAGCAAGGCTTTGGGCAGGTTTTCACCTGTTTCAAAATGCTGGCTGATGATCGCAAGCGCTTCGTCTTCCCACGTCCAGAATTCCATAAACTGACTGGGCAGCTCGACCGCATCCCATGCCACGCCATTGATGCCGGACACGGAGAGTACATCGACCTCGGTCAGCATGTGGTGCAGACCATGACCAAATTCGTGAAACAGCGTCACCAGTTCATCATGGGTCAGGAGCGCAGGCTGATCCCCGACAGGCGGGGTGAAATTGCCGATCATAAAGGCGACAGGGAGCTGTAAGCCATGCTCGGTCTGCATACGCGGGCGGAAGCCGCTCATCCATGCACCGCCACGCTTGCCGGTACGGGCATACATGTCGAAATAAAATCCGGCGATCACCTGACCCTGCTCGGTGATCTCATAGTAGTCGACGCCATCCGCCCAGACCGCCGCTGCCCGCGGCTCAATCTCAATGCCATACAGACGTCCGACGATCTGAAACAGACCCGCGATGGCCTTGGGGGCCGGGAAATAGGGCTTCAGGCTCTCTTGCGACAGGCTGTATTTGCGCTGTTTGACCTTCTCGGCGAGATAGGCGCTATCCCATGGCTTGAGTTCATCTATGCCATGACGTTTGGCCTCGTCCTGCAGCTCGGCCAGATCGCGCAGGGCTGGTGTGCGTGCTTCAGAGGCCAGATGCGTGAGGAAGTTGCGTACAGTGGCAATATCGGGCGCCATCTTGCTCGCCAGCGACAGCTCGGCATAGCTGCCAAAGCCCAGAAGTGCCGCCATTTCCTGCCTTAAGCTGAGGATTTCGGTCATCAGCGGGCTGTTGTCTTCATCCTGTGCTTTGGGTGATGACGACAGCTCGGAGGCGCGGGTCACATAGGCGTGATAGAGCTCTTCGCGCAATGCCCGGTCATCGGCATAGGTGGCGATGGCGATATAGACCGGTGCGTCGAGTGTCGCAATTGCCGTCGCAGGGGGCTCCTCACCGTTCAGCAGACGTGTGGCGGCCATCTGACGCACCAGTGCCTGTGCCGAATCGGGCAGACCGGCCAGCTCATGCTCGGCCAACACCCGGCGATAGGACTGGGTGGCATCCAGCAGGTGATCAGAGAACTGCGAGGACAGTTGCGACAGACGCTCGCTGATCTGACCATAGCGCACTTTGGCATTCCCCGTGAGCGAGACGCCGGACAGCTTGAAGTCGCGGATGGCCAGGGTGATGGCACTCTGGCGGGCGGCAGGCAACTGGGTAAAGTCCGCCTGTTCGGCCAGCGTGACATAGGCCTGATAGAGCGCCTGACTCTGGCCCAGCTCAGTGTAGTAGCGCGACAGCTCAGGCAGCAGGGCATTGTAGGTTTCGCGAAGCGTTGGGGTATTGCAGGTGGCATTCAGATTGGAGAGGATCCCCCAAGTCTGGTGCAGACGATTTTCAAAGGCATCCATCTGCTGGACAAAAGCCATCTCCTGATCCTCAAGAATGGCATCGGCACTCTTGAGCAGCGCGAAGCCTTCTTTGATCAAAACCTCAATATCGGCTTTGAGGCTATCCGGGCTTAAGGCCGGAAAGTCGGGCAGTGGCAGGCGTGCAGGCGGGAGTGTTGTCTGGGCAGTGGCGTATGCAGTCATGACAGGATCAACCATGATAAGTCAGGAAAAAACAGACCGCAGCGGTCCGAACGGAATGGACTATATATAGGTCGCAAACAAGCGGGTTTCAAGGCAGCTTTGGTGACAAAAGCGTAGGCATCTCGTGCACTGTATTTTTTATCTCCATGATCTGGCAATAAAAAAACCACATCAGCAGGTGATGTGGTTCTTCACAAAAGGACAGCGTTGTGGTGCTTATTTGTCCTTTTTGCTTTTCTTGCTACGCGGTTTTTTGCTCGGGTTGCTATTCGCACTGCCCGTACCGGATGGCTGCGACGCTTTTTTGGCGGCGGGCTTTTTGCCTGCGGGTTTCTTGCTGGCAGGTTTCTTTGTACTCGGCGCAGGGGCATCAGCCGGAGCCGGTTTGGCCTTGCGGCGGCTTGCCCGCTCGGTGGTGCTGGCCACCGGAATCGCTGCATCGGCAGCCGCGTTTTTGCGGCGGCTGGCGGGTGCTGCTTTCACCGGAGCGGCTTCGCTGGTGTCGACGGCATTGCTGTCGCGTCGCGTATTCCGTTCAGCTTGGCGCGCACTTGAGATCTGCTTGACGAGCTGGAAGTCGATCTTGCGTTCCTCAAGGTTGGCACCGGCCACCTGAATCTCGACCTTGTCGCCCAAGGTAAAGCGCTGTCCATGACGCTGACCGCGCAGGCTCTGACTACCGGCGTCGTACTCGTAGAAGTCCTGGTTCAGATTGCGCACATGTACGAGGCCATCGATATAGAGGTCGTCCAATGTGACAAAGATACCAAATTCGGTCACACCGGTGATCACCCCAACGAAGCGGTCGCCGATATGCTGCTCCATGTACTTGGCTTTGAGCCAGCCCATGACCGAGCGTGCGGCATCGTCGGCACGGCGCTCGGTGCGCGAGAACTGCTCCCCAGCAGCGATGAGCTGCTGGCCTTCCAGCACCGGCGGTTTGTTGTGCAGGTGATGGCGGATGGCGCGATGCAAGAGCAGATCGGGATAGCGACGGATCGGCGAGGTAAAGTGGGTATACGCCTCATAGGCCAGACCAAAGTGACCGAGATTCTCCGGCGCATAGACCGCCTGCATCATCGAGCGCAGGAGCACGCTATGGATGCTGCTGGCATCGATACGGTCACGGGTTGCGGCGATGATGGCCTGATAGTCGGTCTGGGTCGGCTTCTCAGGGAAGGTGAGCCCCAGCAGCTTGACGTAATCGCGGACCTTCTGTACACGGCTCTGCTCGGGCGGCTCGTGGTTACGATACAGCACGGGCAGGTGATTTTTGAGTGCATAGTCGGCGGCGCAGGTATTGGCCAGCAGCATGCATTCTTCGATCAGACGATGGGCATCGTTGCGCGTGCGCGGCTTGATCGCCGTGATGGCACCTTTATCGTCAAACATAATATAGGTTTCGGTGGTCTCAAACTCCATCGCACCGCGCTTGGCGCGCACGTCCAGCATGACGTGAAACAGCTGATTGAGGATCTCGACCGATTTGCGCACAGCGGTATTGTCTGGGATGGCGTCTTTGGTGCCGTCCAAGTAGCTGGCGACCTGATTGTAAGTCAGACGGGCCTGCGAATGCATCACCGACTCATAGAACTGATAGCCCGTCACCTTGCCGGTACGCGACAGGGTAATGTCGCAGACCATACACAGGCGGTCTACCTCCGGTTTGAGCGAACAGAGTCCGTTGGACAGCGCTTCGGGCAACATCGGTACGACGTAGTTGGGGAAGTACACCGAGGTGCCGCGATTCTGCGCTTCGTCGTCGAGGGCCATGCCGAGTTTGACATAGTGGCTGACGTCGGCGATGGCGACCACGAGGCGATAACCGCCACCGGGGCGTTTTTCGGCAAAGACGGCATCGTCGAAGTCGCGGGCATCTTCACCGTCGATGGTGACCAGCGGCAGCTCGCGCAGATCGACGCGGCCTTTGCGGTCTTGCGCATTGGGTTCTTTGTATTTATCCGTCTCGGTCAGCACGGCTTTGTTAAAGATGTGCGGCAGATCAAAGTCGATCAGCGTGGTCGGGATGATCAGCTGGGTATCGACCTTGTTGGAGAAGGCCTCGACGATATGACCGTTGGCGTATTCGTCACGCGTCGGCCAGTCGTCGATTTCGAGCTGGGCGGCATCGCCGACGGCAAGATTCGCTGCGTCGATTTGCTCAGGCTCCAGCGCAATGGGCTGGTGAGCATTGGGATGCGAAGGCTGTAAGTAGAACTGCCCATCCAGCATCTGGATATGGCCGATTACTTGCGTCTGCTGACGGGTCTTGACCTCGATGATGCGGCCCAGCGGACGACCACGACGGTCGGTACCGGTGACACGGGCGCTGACGGTGTCGCCATTAAAGACCATGCGCATTTCGCGTTCGGACAGGAACAGGTCGGGATGGTCGGTCAAATTGACAAAACCAAAGCCATTGGTATGCGACTGTACTTTGCCGATAAAAAGGTCATCGTCCTGAATCAGGCGAAAGCGCGGCGGATTGTGACTGATGGCGGTGAGCTGACCATCACGGACCATGGCCAGCAGACGACGGCTGACGGCTTCGATGGCGTCAGGCTCATGCAGGCCAAACAAAGCCACGAATTCGGCGTGGCTTAAGGCTTGATTGGGATGTTGACCGAGGATGTTTTGAATCAGGGTGCGGCTGGGGATCGGAGAGTCATAGCGCTGAGCTTCATTCAGGGCTTCGGGATCATTCCAGTCGAGTGGAGCGAGTTCTGTATTTTTCATGGCCGGAAGTGTAGCACAGCTTTCATGACATTACGGCACATGATGCCGGATGGCGCTCAATTAATCGTCTGAAAATGTGTAACCAAATACAGTAAATGGAATAAGCGGTATGTGGATACCCATCCATGAAAAATGAGCGTTAAATCAATCGAAGTGAGCAATCTGGAGCGGGTCGCAGTGCGTGATGAGAGGCTGAATCAGCACGTGGCGATCAAACAGTCAAATATTGTCCGGCTGATACGATTTTTGCTTGACGGCGGGCGCTGTGGCCTATATCATGCCGTCCCACGCGGATGTGGCGGAATTGGTAGACGCACCAGTTTCAGGTACTGGCGAGTAACATCGTGGAGGTTCAAGTCCTCTCATCCGCACCACATACTTTATGAGCTATGCTCTAAAAAACAGTCAAACCCTTGTCGGCTCAGGGTTTGGCTGTTTTTTTATGGGCGTCGTTTGGCGGGAAATCTCGGTATTTTCGGGTATATTCCGGTATGTTTTTCCACGATGGTTCCACACGCTGATCAGAGAGTGATCGAATGTCAATTAGCGTATATCAAACAGCACAAGGTACATGGAGAGCTGACGTTGCTGTCCAGAAAATACGGAAATCTAAGACGCTCCGTCTAAAGGCGGACGCTACGAAGTGGGCAAAGGAGACTGAATACAGTTTATCTAGAGATGTTGCTACCCAGCAGGCGATGGAAATTCGTGGATTGGATTCTGAGGTATCCCTCGACAAGGCTTTAGTGGCGTACTCTGAGACCGAATCCATTAAGAAATTATCCGTGGATTCTGAGCAAAAACGTATACGGATGTTACGCCGGGAATTGATGCATATAGACTGGCCAGTCAACAAGATTACCGACCTCGAGCTGATCGATTTTAAGAACAAGCTGAAAGCGAAGGGTAGGGAAGATGCTACTGTGCTGCGCTATTTCAATGTGATCTCGTCATTCTTTGAGTGGTGCAGGATTGAAAAGAAGTGGATTGAAGTCAATCCAGTCCGCCAGGTACGTCTACCGAAGAAACCAGAGCCTCGGTTCAGGCGTATATCCGAAATGGAAGTACGGATGATCCTTGATGCGGCAGGCCTTGAGATCGGGCAGATCCCCAAAAATAAGACTCAAGAGACTGCGCTGGCATGGCTGATCGCGATTGCCACCGGTAAGCGTGCGTCAGAGATTATTGATCGACGCCGGCAAGAGATTAACGTCAAGGTGCGATCGGTCTTTGTGGCTAGATCCAAAAATGGATCAAGCAGGCTGGTACCGCTGGATAAGATCGGTGCTTATCTCTGGTGGATTGCGCTACAGATGCATCCGGATGGCAAGCCAGGTGATCGAGTCTTTAGTGTGAGCAATGAGTCGAGGTCGTCGCTATGGTACAAGCTGCGCGCTAACGCAGGTCTGGGGCATGTGGATCTGAAATTCCATGACAGCCGGCATGAGGCGGCAAGCCAACTGTCAAAGCGGATGAGTGCTTTGCCGCTGGCCAAGATCTTCGGCTGGAAAAATCTGAAATATGCGATGGTTTATTACAATCCGACACATGAAGAGCTGCTCGAGCAGATTGATTCGAGCGATGAATGTCACGCGACGTTTAGCCGGCTCGGAATAGAAATCATGCCCGCTGCTGGGGCATGACTTCGTGCATGGATAGGTCAGAAGGGGAGTTGATCGAGATCCAGGGGCGGGATGTCTGAGAGCAATTTGACACTGATGAGCTCGGCGTCTGGCTTGACCTCAGCGGCTTTTTTCCGCACCTCATCCTCAGACTCGGCCAGCGTCTCGCAGGTCACCTCTTCCCAGGCATCTGAGAATATTTCTGCAAGGGCTGGATCGAGAGGGTAGGGCTGTTTGAATACCACTTCATATCGTTTCATAAGAACTACCTCAGATCAGGCATCTGGCCACGGCATGAGCGCTGATTGCGACCATATCTGCCAAATCGTTGTCGCAATCATCAATCCATTTATGCTTAACAACATCCATGAGTGAAGAAAAATACACTGGCTCGGAAGGTTGAAAGCGCAGCGTGTGAGTATGGATCTCACCGCTATCAGCCTGAGCCTTCGTCTCGATGGTCACAGTCCACTGTCTTGGCTTGGGTGAGTCCATGAGACGCATACCATTGCCGCTGTATATTTTTCTGAGGAGCGGTTTAGGTGTGGGCATGTTTGGAGGTAGATCACCGACGAGATCTGCTGCACTCAAGATCTCCCAGTTGAGCTGATAGAGGGTCTTTTTCAAGAGTCACCTCCTGCCGTTGCGTCTTTATTTTTTCTGACGTGTCGGCCGATGCTGGATCTGATCCGTGCGAGCGCAAGTACCGAAGGTTTGAGCTCGTCGGGCGTGCCGGCATAGTCAAAATGGCGGTTAAGAACGGTGAGATCCGATCGGGATATCAACATAAGATTGTCGAGCGTGCAGTTGAGTTTGTTACCGTCCTTGAATTTGACGATCTGCCCATCCGGGATTGGGCCAAAGGCCTGCTCCCAGATCAAGCGGTGCTTATGTACAAAGACGTTCGGCTCAGCGATCTTGATAAGGATGTATCCATCCTTAGCATCGATGCGCTCGTGACCGACTGGCTTGTGATTATGCGGGATAGATCCTTTCTTAAAATTGCCGCTGTTGGGCTTGACGACACCTTTCGTGCCGGCAGTCCAGGGTACATCTCCCTTCTTAAATCGGCCATCGCTGGCCGATTTCCACCCTTTTCGCTTGCAGAGAGCATGGATGTGCTTAACAGCTACTGTTCGCTTGAATTCAGCGTTAAACAGCGCTGTAAGCTCAATGCGGGACTTCGCGCTATGAACTTTGATGAATTCCAGCTCAGCAGGTGAGTATGGAATGGCTGGGCTACGCATCTTTCTTGGCCTCCAGCATGGTTGGCATCTTGACATCGATATTGCCCATTTCCATCTGTAACTCTGCTGCCTTAAGAGCGAGAGAGGCGCTGTCAATG